>DATIGG010000524.1:0-20233 GCA_035454825.1 Thermodesulfobacteriota bacterium
GGGACTTCCTCGAGGTGGAGACACCCATGATGCATCCGATCCCTGGGGGGGCAACGGCAAAGCCTTTTAAGACCCACCACAATGCCCTTGACATGGAACTCTTCATGAGGGTGGCCCCTGAACTCTACCTGAAACGACTGGTGATTGGAGGCCTTGAAAGGGTCTTCGAGATCAATCGAAACTTCCGGAACGAAGGGATCTCAACCCAGCACAACCCTGAATTCACCATGCTCGAATTCTACCAGAGTTATGCGACCTATGAAGATCTGATGGCTATGACCGAAGATGTCTTCTGCTCCATGGTTCAAAGATTCCACGGAGGGCTTAAGTTGACCTATGGTGGAAAAGAGATCGATTTCACCCCTCCCTGGAGAAGGATCCGTTTTAAAGATTCCTTGATCGAGATCGGAAAGCTCGATCCAGCGATTCTAAAAGACCCGAAAGGGGCCGAAGAGGTCGCTCAGGAACTCGGTCTCGAACTGAAGAAAGGAACGTCTCCTGGGAGGATTTTGGGAGACCTCTTCGAGGAGAAGGTGGAACCGAACCTCCTTCAGCCCACTTTCATCACCCATTATCCAACGGAGATCTCCCCTCTCTCTCGCCGGAACGAGGAGGACCCCGAAGTGGTCGATCGATTCGAGCTCTTCATCACGGGCCGGGAGATTGCCAATGGTTTCTCTGAGCTCAATGACCCCATCGATCAGAAGGAACGTTTCCTCAACCAGATCAAAGAGAAATTCGATGAGGCGGATCTCTATCTTCGACTGGATGAGGATTTTATTCGCGCCCTTGAATTCGGAATGCCCCCGACCGCGGGTGAGGGGATTGGCATGGATCGTTGGGTCATGATTCTTGCGGATGCGCCTTCCATCCGGGATGTCATTCTTTTTCCTCTGCTTCGAATGGAGAAGTAGCCCACCATGAAATATGAGTGGTTTATCGGCCTAAGATATCTCAAGGCCAAGCGAAAGCAGACCTTCATCTCCATCATCACCGTCATTTCCATCGCCGGGGTCATGGTGGGCGTGATGGCTCTGATCGTTGTCCTTTCAGTGATGAGCGGATTTGAAAAAACGCTGAAGGAGAAGATCTTAGGCACCCAGGCCCATCTCGTCGTCTTAAAAGCCAGCCAGGACGGGATGGATCATTACCAGGAGGTGACTAAGAAGATCGGAGAGGTGACAGGGGTCCTTTCGGCGGCTCCTTTTATCTTCAGTCAGGTGATGCTTTCCTCCGGGTCGAATGTGTCGGGTGTGGTTCTGAAAGGGATCGATCCTGATCAAGAAGGGAAGGTCACGGAATTAGCTAATAATTTAAAGGCTGGCAAGCTTCAGGATTTAAGGGACGTTCAAACCGGAGATCCCCCAGGAATCATCCTTGGAGCGGAGCTTGCCAAACACCTTTCCACCGCTCCGGGGGACACGATCCAGGTCATCTCTCCTTTGGGCACGATGACGCCCATGGGAATGATGCCCAAGATGAAGCGGTTTCGAGTATTGGGAATTTTCCATTCAGGGATGTACGAATATGACAATACGATGGCTTACATCTCCATCGAGAGCGCGCAGAAATTTTTTGGCATGGAAGACCAGGTCACCGGAATCGAGGTCAAAACTGCCGATATCTATAAAGTAAAAGAGATCGGGACGGAGATCCGACGTAAGCTCGGCTTTCCCTTCTGGACCAAGGACTGGATGGAGATGAACCGGAACCTCTTCTCTGCTCTTCGGCTGGAAAAGATCGCCATGTTTATCATCCTGGTCCTGATTGTCCTGGTAGCGGCGTTCAATATCATTTCAACGCTCATCATGGTGGTCATGGAGAAGAATAAAGATATTGCCATCCTTAAGTCCATGGGAGCCTCCTCGAAAGGGATCCTGAAGATTTTCATGATTGAAGGGCTGGTGATTGGGATTGTGGGAACGACATTAGGAGCTCTCTTGGGGCTCCTGGCTGCCTTTAATCTGGAGAAGATTACGGGATTCGTAGAGAATCTCTTTGGATTCAAAATTCTTGCAAGTGATGTCTATTACATTGACAAGCTCCCTTCGCAGGTCAATCCCCTTGATGTCTGGATGATCACTGTAACGTCCATTCTGATCAGCCTCCTGGCCACCCTTTACCCCTCCTGGAGGGCTTCCAAGCTCGATCCTGCGGAGGCGTTGAGATATGAGTAAGGAGAAAAGCCGGCTCTTCAAAGAAGAAGCCCAGATGGCCCTTGCCAAGGGAGATTGGGAAAAAGCCTTGGAGAATTACCAGAGACATTGTGCCCAGGACCCGGAAGATCTCCGATCCTCTGTGAAGGTCGGAGAATTGCTGGAGCGATTGGGTCGAAAAAAGGAAGCGGCTCTGGTCTATCGAAATGCAGCGGAATCCTATGCCAAGGACGGATTCCTCCTCCAGGCTATCTCCCTTAACAAGATGATCCTGAGAATCGACCCATCGGCCCGGGAGATCAATGATCGATTGGCCCAACTCTACCAGGAGAAAACCCGGGAAGCCAGACCCTTTCGGTCCCTTCCTACTATCCCCTTGTTCTCAGAACTGAAAGAGAAGGAACTTCAATCCCTCCTCGAGCGGGTTCAGGTGAAGACCTTTCCGAAAGGGGATTTCATCTGCAGGGAAGGAACGCCAGGGGATTCCCTCATGATCATCATCCGCGGAGAATCCGAAGTGAGAAAAAAGGCGGCCAAGGAGAAGGAGGTCTGGATCCGAAACCTCAAGGAAGGGGACTTTCTCGGAGAGTTTGGATTCTTTACCGATCAGAAAAGGCATGCCACAGTCAGGACCTTGACCGAATGTGAAATCCTTGAGATCTCCAAAGACGAACTCAATGAGATGATCAAGGCCTATCCCCGCGTGAAGGAAGTGCTTGATAAAATGTTTCGCCGGAGGGTCCTTGATACGTTCTTCGTCCTTTCTCCCCTATTCTCTCCCTTGACTCCCAAAGATCGGGATGAAGTCTTCAGGCGGTTTCATCCCCGGAAGGTCCCAGAAAAAACTTTCATCTTTCAACAGGGAGATCCTCCGACTTCTCTCTATCTCGTCAAGAGCGGGGAAGTGGAAATATTCGGTCAGGATCGCCATGGAAAAAAGATCACGTTCGCCAAAGTGAAAAGCGGCAATTTCTTTGGAGAGGTCGCCCCTCTCTTGAACCAATCCCGAATGGCCCATGCGAAAACGACCCAGCCCGCTGAACTGCTTGAATTAAATAAAGAGGACCTCGACCTCATTCTTCGCCGATTTCCAGCCCTTCGCTCCATTCTGAAGGAGATTTCCCAAGAGCGCCTTGCCCGGATGAAGGAACTTCTTTCCCACAATGCCGTTGAGAAGGCCAAGGAGGCGATGGTGTGAAGGAGCTTATAGAAGTCCAACAGCTCTTTAAAACCTATGGAAATGGGGCCAAGAAGGTGGAGGTTCTGAAAGGAATCGATCTTACCTTTTTCAAGGGTGAGCGGGCAGCCATCGTCGGTGCATCCGGTGTCGGGAAAACCACCCTGCTCCATATTTTAGGCACCCTCGATCGACCGACCTCTGGAAGAGTGGTTTGTGAAGGGAAGGATATCTTTGCACTAAACGAAAAAGAGTTGGCCCTTTTTCGGAACCGGGAGATCGGGTTCGTCTTTCAATTCCATCACCTGCTTCCCGAATTCAATGCTCTCGAGAATACCTTGATGCCCTGCCTTATCCGAGGGATGTCAAAAAAAGAAGGGACTTCACGGGCTGAATCGATTCTTTCCCTTGTAGGCCTTAAGCACCGCCTGACCCATAAACCCGGGGAACTCTCGGGGGGCGAACAGCAGCGGGTGGCTGTGGCCAGGGCTTTAGTCCTGGAACCCAAATTGCTCCTGGCCGACGAACCCACCGGGAACCTCGATACCAAAATCGGGGAGGCCGTTTTTGACCTCCTTCAAGAACTCAACCAGATCAAAGGGGTAACGCTGATCGTCGTGACTCACAACCAGAAACTGGCAGCACGGTTGTCTCGTCAGATCCATCTTGTCGATGGAAAGACCATGGAATAGGGGAATAGAAAACCGACTATTTACAAACAGAGAAAGATTTGATATATGGGATCATCAATCGACCCTATATCAAACCGATCGGAAGGAATGGCGAACATGTTGAAGCGAATAGGGCTTGTCCCTTTGATCCTGCTGTTCTGGATTACCGCCAGTTATGGAGCGGATGAAGTAGTTTCAAAAATCACCATCCTCGGGAACGTCAAGATCGAGGAGGGTGTCATCCGGGGAGCGATCAAGAGTCGCGAAGACAGGCCCTTCTCCGTCGATCAAGTTCGCGAAGACCTCCGGTCGATCTTCGCCCTGGGCTTTTTCACAGATGTGCAGGTCGATATCAAACCGACCCCCAAGGGAGAAGAGATTATCTTCATCGTCATCGAAAAACCGTCGATTAAAGACGTCGTGATCAAAGGCCATCAGAAGGTAAAACTGGACGACATCAAGGAAAAAATGACCCTGACTCCCCGTTCGATCCTCAACCCTGAAAAGGTGAAAGAGAATGCGGAACAGATTCGCAAGCTCTATTTCTCGAAAGGTTACTACGGAGTGAAGGTGGAAGACAAGATCGATACGCTTGAAACCAATGAGGTCGTGGTCACCTTCCAGATCACAGAAGGTCCCAAAGGCCGCATCAAGAAGATCACCTTCAAGGGAAACAAGCATATCAAATCCTCCGATCTGAAGAAGATCATGACGACAAAGAAATGGGGGGTTCTATCCATCCTCACAAAGAGCGGCATTCTCGACGAAGACGTCCTCAAAAACGACACGCAACTCTTGACCGCTTACTATATCGATATGGGTTACCTCGATGCGAAAGTTTCAGAACCGAAAATTGATCTCCGGGACCCCAAGCGGATCCAGATTGAGATGGAAATCACCGAAGGTCCCCAATACCGCATCGGAACGATCGACGTCAAAGGCGACGTCCTGACGACCAAGGAGGATCTCTTCAAGGTGATCAAGGTCAAACGGAACGATGTCTATCGGAACTCAGAGGTCCGGAAAGATGTGAACGCCCTCACCGAAAGGTTTGCCAATCAGGGCTACGCCTATGTGGAGGTTAACCCCGAACCTGCCGTCGAACCCAAGGACCTGATCGTCAACCTTACCTTTGAAATCGAAAAGAAGAAGCGTGTCTCCTTCGAAAAGATCCAGGTGATCGGGAATACGAAGACCCGCGATAAGGTGGTCCGTCGGGAACTTCTGGTTGCCGAAGGGGAGCTCTATAATGCCACGGATTTAAGTACCAGCCGGGATCGCCTGAAAAGGACAGGGTACTTTAAGGAGGTCGATCTTGCCACGAGCCGTGGCAGTACGGATGAGAAGATTAATCTCGATGTAAAGGTGGAGGAAGCTCCCACCGGAGCCCTTTCCTTCGGCCTCGGATACAGTTCCCTCGATAAGGTCGTCGGCTCAGCCTCGGTTTCAGACCGTAACCTTTTCGGTCTGGGATACATTGGCTCTCTGAGGTTCAAACTGGGAAGGTTAAGCAAAGATTTGAGGGTCAGTTTTACCGACCCCTATTTTTTAGGGTACCGTTATTCGGCAGGAACCGACCTCTACTATGAAACTCGGGAATTTGACACATACTCTTATAAAATCAAAGGAGGAGACCTTCGTTTCGGCAAGGAACTGACCCAGAAACTTCGTGTTGATATGATGTACAAACTTGAAAACGTCAACGTCTTCAATGTTTCCGATGAAGCCTCATTTTTCATTTTTTCTCAGGAGGGAGAAAAATGGACCAGCGGTCTCTCCTTCACTTTTACCCGGGACACCCGCGACGATTACTTTGCTCCGAATCGGGGATCAAAACACTCGTTGATGCTCATGAATGCGGGAGGAATTTTAGGAGGAGATAATTATTTTGTGAAAAGCCTCTTTCAGACCAGCTGGTTCTTCCCCATGCCCCTTAAGACCGTTTACAACTTTCGGGCCTCGCTGGGAACCATTAAATCCTATGGAGGCAGGGAGACCCCGATCTATGAAAAGTTCTTTGTCGGGGGCCTCAGTACAGTACGGGGGTTTGAATATGGAATGGCCGGTCCGGTCGATGAAGCTTTGGAGCCCATTGGGGCCAACCATATGTTAGTATTTAATAATGAGCTGGTCTTTCCCCTTTCTCGCGAAATCGGACTCAGAGGCGCGGTCTTTCTCGACTTTGGAAAGGGAGCGGATCAATGGAACAAGCTCCTTCCTTTAAGAATAGGGTATGGGGTTGGGATTCGCTGGTTCTCGCCCTTCGGCCCCATTCATATTGATATCGGCTTCAACCCCAGCCCGAAATCTGGAGAGAAGAGCAGGGTGATCGACTTTACCGCAGGAGCCGTCTACTAAAAAATAAAAAGAGGGAATCAACCCTTTCGGCTCTCTCAGGTCTTTGACCCGGAGAGTTTGACTTCGGCGTGAGCTCGGGCCGAAGGCTCAGTCGAACGCTCAGGGTTAATCCTGAGCGCCCCTTTATTCCCCCTCTGAAGAGCGGGGTTTGGGCGCAGTCGAAGGATTAATAAATTCTTGGAGGTCAAACATGGGAAAGTACGTTAAATGGATTGGAATCATCGTTGGAATCACTCTTCTTGGAGGAGGATATGGCGTGGGCTCGGTTGGGTCTGCGGAACTGAAAATCGCTTCGGTCGATATTTCGAGGGCGGTCAACGAGTGTAATGCAGGAAAAGAGGCGAAGAAAGAGATCACCAAAGAGGTCGAGAAATTTCAACGCCTCATTGGAGAAAAACAGAAGGAGCTTCAAACTCTGAAAGAGACTCTGGAGAAACAGGCTGCCATGTTGAACCCGGACGCAAGAGCAGGGAAAGAGAAGGAGTATCAGGGCAAAGTCCGGGATTTCCAGAGATGGGGAGAAGACTACCAGAACGACCTTAATCAAAAACGTGTTGAGAAGGAAAAAATCATCTCCCAAAATCTTCAAAAGGTCATCCAAAAGTTGGGGGCTGATGAGGGATATACCCTGATCCTGGAAAAGAATGAGGCCATTGTTCTCTATGCCTCCAAGGTGATCGACATCACCGATCGGATCATCAAACTTTACGATGCCCCGAAGAAGTAAGAAGCACCAAATCCCAAGCACCAAATAACGATAAAATCCAATGTTGAAAATTCCCAAACACTTGAGGATGTTTTTTGGGTCATTTAAAAACTGTTCACCCTGAGCCTGTCGAAGGGTGAGCCGTTCATGCTTCGACAAGTATGTCCTGAGAGAGCCGTTCATCCATCGACAAGCTCAGGACGAACGGCGAGCCGAAGGGCTCAGCACGAACGGCTTATGTGAACAGTATTGTGTTTTAAGGTTAGGATTAAAGCATGAAGAAGAAGTTGAGAGAGCTGGCGGAGCTGGTTCATGGGACAGTCTTCGGAGATGGGGAGGTCGAGATTCATGGCGTCGCTTCGATTGAAGATGCGAAAGAGGGAGACATCACCTTCATCGCCAATCCTAAGTATCTCCCGAGACTGGGGCAAACCCAGGCCTCGGCCATCATCGTCTCTCCCGAAATCACCCATGGAGAAAAACCTCTTCTCAGCGTGAATAACCCCTATTTGACCTTTGCCAAAATCCTTACCCTCTATTCCCATAAACCCTATCAACCCAAGGGGGTAGACCCCAGCGCATGGGTGAGTCCAACAGCCCGGCTGGGGAAAGACCTTTCCGTTTACCCTTTTGTCTACATCGGAGACCGTTGCCTTATTGGTGATCGCGTCATCCTTTATCCAGGGGTTTACGTGGGCGAGGGTTCCTCTATTGGAGAAGACTCCACTGTCCATCCTAACGTCTCCATCTATCCGGGAATGATGATCGGAAAACGGGTCATCCTTCACAGCGGCGTGGTGGTAGGAAGTGATGGGTTTGGATACGCGAAAGAGGGGAAGAAGAACTTAAAGATCCCCCAGGTAGGGAAGGTGGAGATCGAAGATGATGTTGAAATCGGGTCCAATACGTCGATCGACCGGGGAGCCCTGGGCAACACAATCATCCGGAGGGGAGTCAAGATCGACAATCTTGTCCAGGTCGCTCATAATGTGGTGATTGGGGAGGACTCCATCATCGTTGCCCAGGTTGGCATCTCCGGTTCGACCAAGATCGGAAGCAATGTGACGCTGGCCGGACAGGTGGGACTGGCAGGTCACATCGAGATTGCAGACAATGTCATGGTGGGAGCTCAATCTGGAGTGGGCCACGATCTGTCGCCCAACCAGGCTTACTCAGGGAGCCCTGCAATCCCTCACCGGGAGTGGTTAAGGATGGTGACAGCCATGCCGAAAGTGCCGGAGATGAAGAGAAGGCTCACGGAATTAGAGAAACGTCTCAGTAGGCTTGAGGAAACGATCTCATCAAAAAAAGAGGAGAAGTAGATGATTGAAATCAGAGAAATCATGAACCTGCTCCCCCATTCCTACCCGTTTCTGCTGGTCGACCGGATTGTCGAAATGGAACCTGGAAAGCGGATCGTGGGAATCAAGAACGTAACTTTTAACGAACCTTTTTTTCCTGGTCACTTTCCCGGCCGGCCCGTCATGCCGGGCGTTCTGATCGTGGAGGCCATGGCCCAGACTGCTGGAGTCCTTGCCTTCAAATCGATTCCCAAGGAGCACCAGAAAAAACCCGTCTACTTTCTGGGAATCGATAATGTTCGATTTCGGAAGATGGTGGTCCCTGGAGACCAACTCCGTCTCGAACTCGAGATTACCAAACACCGCCAAGCCATCTGGGGGTTTAAGGGAAAGGCCCTTGTCGATGGGAACCTGGTCGCCGAAGCAGAACTGTTAGCCATGTTAGGAGAGGAGATATGATCCATCCCACTGCGGTCGTCGACCCGAAGGCCGAAATCGGCGAGGACGTTGAGATCGGTCCCTATTCGATCGTAGAGAAAGATGCTCTCATTGGTTCAGGGTCCCGCATTCGATCGCATGTTTTTATTGGGGAGGGGGCCCGGATTGGAAAAAAATGCCAGATCTACCAATTTGCTTCCGTGGGAGAGGCACCTCAAGCCCTTGCCTACAAAGGTGAAAAAACATCCCTTGTCATGGGAGATCAGAATATTGTCCGAGAGTGCGTTACTCTCAATCGTGGAACAGCGGGAGGAGGCGGGAAGACGCTGATCGGTCATGGCAACCTCTTCATGGCATACTCCCATGTGGGCCACGATTGCCATATTGGAAATCAAGTTGTCTTAGCGAATGGGGCCGCTCTCGCGGGACATATCACGGTTGAAGATCATGCCATTGTCGGGGGGCTGTCAGCAGTCCACCAATTCTGCCAGATTGGCGCTCATGCCATGATCAGCGGCTTAACAGGCGTGGCTCAGGATGTTCCCCCTTATATGACGGCCGCTGGAAGCCGTGCGAAACTTTATGGACTGAACACAATCGGCCTGAAACGATTCAAATTTTCAGAAGCAGCCATCCGGGGTCTGAAGAAGGCCTACCGGATCATCTTTCGCTCCGGCCTCACCCTTGAGAATGCCCTCAAGCAACTGAAAGCGGACGACATCGCCCAGATGCCGGAGATCCAGCACCTCCTCCAGTTTATCCAACAATCAAAGAGGGGGATCACGCGTTAGGTGGAAAAGATCAAGGTTGGAGTCATTGGTGTCGGCTATTTTGGCCAGTTCCATGCGGAAAAATATGCGAAGATGGAAGGCGTGGACCTGGTCGGCGTTGTGGATATTGATCCAACCCGGGCCAGGGCTGTGTCCAAAGAGTATCGGATCCAATCCTTCTTCCATCACTCCGAGATCCTTGATCGTGTCCAAGCCGTAAGTATTGCCGTTCCTACACCTCTCCATTACGGAATCGCAAAGGATTTCTTGCTCCGGGGAATCGACATCCTGATCGAAAAACCCATCTCCAAAAACCTTGAGGAGGCTGAGGAACTGATCGGATTGGCAGAGTCAAAAGGCCTGATCCTGCAAGTGGGCCATCTGGAACGGTTTAACGGACCCCTCCTCGCCCTCGAAGGGATCGTCCAAAATCCCATGTTCATTGAATCGGATCGCCTCGGTCCTTTCCTGATGAGAGGGACGGACATCGATGTTGTGTTGGATCTCATGATTCACGACATCGAGATCATCCTCAGCTGGGTTGATGCCAAGGTCAAGTGGTTTCATGCCGTTGGAATACCGGTCCTCACACCTCATATCGATATTGCCAATGTCCGGTTGGAGTTTGAAAATGGCTGTACGGCCAATCTGACGGCCAGCCGTGTCTCCCGGGAGAAGATCCGGAAGATCCGTCTTTTCCAACCCAATGGCTATCTCTCCATCGACTTTCTCGCCCAAAAGGTCGTCTTCGCAAGCAAGAAGGAGGGACCGGGTAAGGGAGCGTTTCCCGAGATTCTCGTTCAGAAGATACCTGTCAAAAAGGTCGACCCTCTCGAAATGGAGATTCAATCCTTTCTCCAGTGTGTGAGGGATCGGAAGCCCCCACGGGTCACGGGAAGGGATGGGATGCGAGCTCTCGAATTGGCCCTGCAGATTACCCGGAAAATCCAGGAAATCCTCGAAACAAAGAGGATTGGGAATCCGGCAAACGGATGAAATCGAAGAAGATTCTCATGGTTGCAGGAGAAGTCTCCGGAGATCTCCAGGGTGCACATCTCGTCGAGGCCATCCATCGAATCGATTCCAACGTCCAATTTTATGGAGTGGGAGGAGATGGACTTGAACGGGCAGGAATGAAGCTCCTCTATTCGTCCCGGACCCTTTCCGTCGTGGGGATCACAGAAGTTCTTCCAAAAATTGGTTCGATCCTAAAAACCCTCAGGGGGCTCAAGCAATCTCTTGACCGGGAACGACCCGACGGGGTCATCCTGATCGATTTTCCTGATTTCAATCTCCGGCTGGCGAGGTATGCCCACCAACGGAGAATCCCAGTTCTGTATTACATCAGCCCTCAGGTCTGGGCCTGGAGGTCTGGAAGGGTCAGGCAGATGAGCCGCTGGGTCAAGAAGATGATCGTCTTTTTCCCGTTTGAAGTTGCCATTTATAAGAGGGCAGGTGTGGATGTTGACTGGGTAGGGCATCCCCTCATCGATATTGTTAAACCTGTCCTTTCAAGAGAGGAGGCCTTTCGCCGGTTCGGGTTAACCCCTGGAGGGCAAACCGTTAGCCTGCTTCCAGGAAGCCGACCGATTGAAATCAGAAGACTTCTCCCGACACTCCTCGATACAGCTGAGCTCCTTCAAAAAGAGATCCCAACCCTCCAGTTCATCATCCCTTTAGCCTCAGGCATCTCAAAGGGCATGGTCTGCCCATTTCTTGAAAAGGTCTCCGTACCCGTCATCCTCGTGGAAGGCCAGACTTATGACGTGATGAAGATCTCCGAACTTCTCATTACCGCATCAGGCACAGCCACCCTGGAAGGAGCCATCCTCGGCACACCCATGGTGATCATCTATAAAGTCTCGATGCCCTCCTACTGGATCGGCCGGGCTCTGGTTCATGTCGAGCACATCGGCCTTGTGAATCTGGTGGCGGGAAAAAGGATTGTCCCCGAACTGGTTCAGAAGGAGGCTAATCCCCAAAGGATTGTGGAAGAAAGCCTTCGCATCCTGAAGGATCCGGATCTCCGCCAGCACATGAAAGAGTCGATGGTTGAGGTCCGGCAACGTCTGGGAGAGCCTGGAGCAGCCGAACGGGCTGCCCGAATCGTTTATGCCTTCCTGCAGGAGGGGAACGCCTGAATGAACCCGTTCAAATTCGGTGACAGCGTGAGACATAAGTCGTAAGTGGTTTCACCCCTTACCCCTAACGCCTTGCTCCTTACGGGGTGTCAGGAATTTGATATTCGAATTTGCGGTTTCATTACAATTTTTCATTCCCAAATATTTTCATTCTGCTTTTGGCATTGAGTATTAAGAATATGGCCCTTTACCGCCGCCTCCTCGAGTTGATTAGACCTTACCTGACCAAAGTCATTCTCGCAATGATCTGCATGGTCTTCGTCTCTTTCTTTACGGCTGCCCAGGCTTACCTGGTCCAGCCTGCTCTTGACGATGTCTTCTTGAAAAAAGACGAGAGGATGCTCTTTCTTCTTCCCATCGCCATTGTCCTCCTCTTTCTCCTCAAGGGGGCCTTTGATTATGGCCAGGCCTACCTGATGAACTTTGTCGGTCTGAGGATCATTGCCGATATGAGGGAAAAACTCTATAATCATCTTCAGAGCCTCTCCCTTTCTTTCTTCACGAAAACACAGACAGGGGTTCTCATCTCCAGGATCACCAATGATGTGAACCTCATCCAGGCATCGGTCTCCAATGCCATTACCGGTCTTTTTAAGGATCTCTTTACCATTCTCGGGCTCATCGGCATCGTCTTTTACCGCAACTGGAAGCTGGCCCTCATCGCCTTGTTGGTCTTCCCTTTGGCCCTGATCCCGATCAAGGAGTTTGGAAAGAGGCTGAGAAAATTCAGCCGGAAGAGTCAGCAACGGATGGGATCCCTCACCAATTTCCTCCACGAAACCATCACTGGAAACCGGATTGTCAAGGCCTTCAATATGGAGGAATACGAGAAACGGCGTTTCGCGGAGGAAAATAACAACTTCTTCAAAACAATCCTCAAACGGGTGAGAATCAGGGCCCTTTCCAACCCGCTGATGGAGGTCATCGGAGGCTTGGGTGTAGCCCTGATCATCTGGATCGGGGGGTATAGCGTCCTTCGGGGAGAACTGACTCCTGGAGCCTTCTTCTCTTTCATGGCCGCCCTTTTTCTTCTCTATCAACCGATTAAGGATTTGAATAGGGTCAATCTTGAGATCCAGGATGGCCTGGCTGCTGCGACCCGGGTTTTTGAGCTCCTGGACACGATCCCTGAGATCCTGGATGAAAAGGATGCCATTCCCCTCCCCCTGATCTCGAAAGGGATCGATTTCCAGGGGGTCAATTTTAGATATGATGGGGACCTCGTGCTTAAGGAGATCTGCCTCTCACTGAAGGCTGGGGAGGTGATCGCTCTGGTCGGAATGAGTGGAGCCGGAAAAACCTCGCTCGTCAATCTCTTGCCCCGTTTCTACGATGTGGAAGGGGGTGAGATTTTGATCGACGGCCAAAATATTCGAAAGGTCACACTCAGATCCCTGAGGGCTCAGATCGGCCTCGTCACCCAGCAGACGATCCTCTTCAACGATACGGTTCGGAACAATATTGGTTATGGAAGCCTGGGACGATCGGATCAGGAAATTGTGGAGGCGGCAAAGGCAGCCTATGCCCATGATTTCATCCAGAGACTCCCGGAAGGATATGAAACGATCATTGGAGAACAGGGTGTCAAGCTTTCGGGTGGAGAGCGGCAGCGCATCTCGATCGCCCGGGCCCTCTTAAAGAATGCCCCGATTCTGATTCTCGACGAGGCGACCTCTTCCCTTGACTCAGACTCCGAGACAGAGGTTCAAAAGGCTCTCGATCGTTTGATGAAGGGCCGAACGGTCTTTGTGATTGCTCACCGCCTCTCGACCATTCGAAATGCCCATCGAATCATTGTCCTTTCGGAAGGCAAGATCGTGGAAGAAGGATCCCATGAAGAACTCATGGCCTTTGACGGAGAATATCGGCGCCTCTACGAAATCCAGTTCAAAGACAATGGGGTGGGCACTCCAAAAGCGGCCAGAGCAAGAAAAGTCTACTGATCCCAAATCCCCCCAACCCCCCTTTGCCAAAGGGGGGCGAGGGGGAATTTTCATGGTTTGAGGGTGCTCTCCAGGCACGGAACATGATATTGAAGAGATTACGAAAAAAGTTGGTGGCATGGATCGGGCCATCCCTGACCTACTGGACGATCAAGGGCCTGAACTGGACCATGAAGTTTGAAGAGGTTCATCCTGAAACCCCGAGATCCCTCGGGGAAAGAGGAATCCCTGGCATTGGGGCCTTCTGGCATGGAAGGCTTTTGATGATGCCCCTGGTATACAAAGGAAAAAAGTTAAGCTTTCTTGTCTCACCTCATCGGGATGGCCAGATCGTTGGAGAAGCCTTGAAGCGGTTTGGCTTCCACGCGATCCTCGGTTCAACAAATCGGAAGGGTTTTTCCGCCTTCAAGCAGATGCTCAAAGCCAACCTGGATGGATCGGATATCGCCTTAACTCCGGATGGGCCGAAGGGACCTCGTTATCAAGCACAGATCGGTGTCATCGAACTGGCTAAACTGACCGGAAGACCGATCATTCCTGTAACCTTCAGTGCTTCCCGAAGGAAGATGTTCAAGACCTGGGATCAGTTTCTTCTGCCCTACCCCTTCTCGAAAGCCGTTTTTATATGGGGGGAACCGATCGAGGTCGATCCCAAAGGTGACCGGGCCCACCTTGAAGAGAGGAGAGCTCTTCTCGAGAGACGTCTGAACGAATTGACGGAAAAAGCAGACCACTACTTTGATCCTTCGACTGCGCCCAAACCCCTCTCCTCAAAGCGGGAATGAGGACGGCCTCAGAGCTTGCCCTGAGCGTTCGACTGAGCTCACGCCGAAGTCTCAGGCCGAGGGCTCACGCCGGGGTCAAGCTCTCCGGTTTAAGAACCGGAGAGAGCCGAAGAGTTGATTCCAAAAGAGTGCGATGATCCTTTTCCTTTATCACCTCTTCTTCACTTTTTTCGTGATCCTTTATGTCCCATACTTACTTCTTCGAAGCCTCTTCCAGAAGCCTCTTCGTAAGATGCTGATCCATCGGATGGGTTTTTTCCCGGATCTCTCTGAGAAGAAACCGGTTTGGATTCATGCCGCATCGGTTGGGGAGGTAATCTGCTCCGTCCCTCTCTTCCAAAGGATTAAAAAAGAGTTTCCGGGTCTTCCTGTCCTTTTGACGATCATGACCCAGACCGGGTATCATACGGCAGGAAAACTCCTCTCTGAGGCAGACTGGATTCTCTTCTTTCCCTTTGACCATCCTTTCATCATCCGAAGGGCTACCCGGAGCATCGCGCCCCGTCTCCTCCTCATCGCAGAGACAGAACTCTGGCCGAATCTCCTTCGGTTCTGCAGAAAGGAGAAGATTCCTATCGTCCTCTTCAATGGACGGATTTCCAAAAAATCATTGAAGGGCTACCTCACTTTCAAGGCGTTATTCAAAGATTGTCTGAAGTCCATCTCCCTCTTCCTCATGCAGACGGAGGGGGATCGAGACCGGATCATTGAGATCGGAGCACCTTCTGATCGAACCAAGGTGATGGGAAACTTGAAATTTGACCAGACCTTCCCTCCGGTGACTCGAGAGGAACGGGAGACCCTGGGAAATTCCCTCGGACTGCGGGGAGAAGATCCCCTCTTGATTGCAGGATCAACCCATGCAGGAGAGGAAGAGATGTTGATCAGCCTCTTTAAAGAACTGAAGACAAAGACTCCAAACCTTTCTCTGATCCTTGCTCCACGCCACCTCGACCGACTGGAGGAAGTGGAGGGAATCCTCAGGAAGGAAGCGCTTCCGTGGACGAGAAAAACATTCCTTCAGAGGGATGGTCAATCGCTTAAAGATCGGAAGGATCTCCCTCCTGTGATCCTCCTCGATACCCTGGGAGAATTAATGAGACTCTACAGCCTGGGCACCCTCGTCGTCATCGGAGGAAGCCTCGTCCCAGTCGGAGGCCATAATCCCCTCGAGCCTCTGGCCTTTAAGAAATGCATCCTCTTCGGACCCTATATGTTCAACTTTTCAGAGATCTCAAAAGGATTAATTGAAAATGGAGGGGCTATCCAGGTGGCAGGGAAAGAGGATCTTCTCTCTCATCTGAAACGCCTTCTGGTGGACGGAAAAATGCGCAGGGAGGTTGGAGAAAAAGGATATCAATTCCTTCAAAAGCACCGAGGGGCAACGCAAAGGGCCTTTGAGGAGATTAGGCCCTTCCTCAGCGGAGAATAAAGTTAAGAGTTCGGAGTTCAGAGTTCGGAGACCTAAAAAGAGATTCCAAACCCCGAGCTCATTACTTCGAACTATTCTGTGAGGCAGAGGTGTTAAATCCTTGACTCCGAACTCCGAACTCGTCACTGCGAACTATTTCTTATGACTGGCCGTATTGATCGATTTCTATATCAGAAAGAGAAATCTCTGGGGTTAAAGATCCTCCTCCTCCCCCTCGATTTCCTCTCGATTCTCTATGGATGGGCTCTCCGGCTGAGGGGTATCCTCCATTCTTGCAATCTGCTAAATTCGAAACAGCTTCCCTGCCCGGTCATCAGTGTGGGCAACATCACGGTCGGAGGAACGGGAAAGACGCCCCTGGTGATAGCCCTCGCAAAAGGTTTGAGGGAGAGGGGGATATCGGTAGCGATTTTGAGCAGAGGGTATAGGGGAAAGAAAACTTCTGGGGCGATTGTGAGCGATGGTCAAACGATCTTCCTTTCCCCTGAAGATGCAGGCGATGAACCCTATCTTATGGCATTGAGGCTAAAGGAGACTCCTGTCCTGATCGGCAAAGACCGCTGCGCCACTGGCAGAATTGCTCTAAAACGATACCCTGTTCAGGGAATCCTGCTCGATGACGGGTTTCAGCATCTTCAGCTCCATCGAGATTTAAACATCCTCCTGGTTGATTCAACCATCGGTTTTGGAGACCATCACATTCTACCAAGAGGCATTTTAAGGGAACCTTTAGCCCATCTTCGGAGGGCAGATCTTTTCATTCTAACAAAAATTGAGAATCCTGAAAGCTGCCAGTCCTTGAAAGACCTTATCCAGAAGATCCATCCCTCCGCCCCGGTATTCCACAGCCACTATGAGCCCACAGGCCTCATTGGACCCAACGGAGAATGGGAGGCCCTTGACTCCTTCAGGGGGAAGAAGGTCCTTGCTTTCTCAGGCATTGCCAACCCCTCCCCCTTCCGATCGCTGTTGAAAAAATGCGGGATGAAGGTTATAAAAGAATCAATCTTTCCGGATCACCACCCTTATACAAAAGAGGACCTGGCTTCCCTCGAGAAAAAAAGAGAAGGGACCGATTGGATGGTAACCACTGAAAAGGATCTCGTCAGACTGACGACCCTGGAGATTGGCCGTCTTCCGATTCGAGCCCTTCGGATCGAAATGAAGATCTGGGAAGAAACCTTATTTGAAGAAGTGATGAGGGTTTTTAAAGGAGACGAAGGGGATGAGTCATCACGTAAAAATCTTTGACACGACGTTACGGGACGGAGAACAGTCTCCCGGGGCCTCCATGAATCTGGCTGAAAAGGTCAGAATCGCCCAACAGTTGGAGAAACTGAATATCGATATTATCGAAGCAGGATTCCCCATCTCCTCAGAGGGAGATTTCAAGGCGGTGAAGGCTATTTCCGAGGTGATCCGGCACTGCGAGGTTGCGGCCCTGTCCAGAGCCAATGCTCCGGATATTGATCGGGCCTGGGAAGCGGTCAAAGGAGCCAAGTTCCCCCGAATTCATACCTTCATCTCGACCTCGGATATCCATCTGAAACACCAACTGAGAAAGTCGAAGGCGGAAGTCGTTAAGATTGCGACCCAGTCCGTGGCAAGGGCAAAGCGTTATACTCCCAACGTCGAATTTTCAACTATGGATGCGACGCGGAGTGACCTCACTTTTCTCTGCGCTGTGATCGAAGCTGTTGTCCGGGCAGGAGCGACCACGGTCAATATTGCCGATACCGTCGGTTACGCCATCCCCTCGGAGTTCGGAGAGCTCATCCGGACCATCCGAGAAAAAGTCCAGGGCGTCGATCAAGTGACCTTAAGCGTTCACTGCCACAATGATCTCGGATTGGCCGTAGCCAATTCCATCGCCGCTGTCCAAAATGGGGTCCGGCAAGTGGAGTGTACGGTGAATGGGATCGGCGAGAGGGCAGGCAACGCCTCCCTCGAAGAGATCGTCATGGCCTTTCGAACACGGAAGGACTTTTTTCCCTTTTCTACACGTGTCAATCCAAAGCAGATCATTTCCACGAGCCGCCTCGTCTCAAAGATCACGGGGATGATCGTACAGCCCAATAAGGCCATCGTGGGAGGGAATGCCTTCGCCCACGAATCCGGAATTCATCAGGATGGAGTCCTCAAGGAAAAATTGACCTATGAGATCATGACCCCGGAGTCGGTTGGGATACCTAAGAGCTCGATCATTCTCGGGAAGCTCTCAGGCCGCCATGCCTTCCGGGAAAAACTGAAGGATCTCGGATATCGGCTCTCCGAAGCCGATTTTGAGCTTGCCTTCAACCGGTTCAAGCAGCTGGCCGATAAGAAGCGAGACATCTTTGACGAAGATATCGAATCGATCGTGGTCGAAGAGATCTTGAGGATGCCAAAACGCTTCAAGCTCGATTATCTCAACGTCGTTGCTGGAAACCTCACCGTTCCAACCGCCACGGTCAAGATGGTGGTCGATGGAAAGGTGATCCAGGAGGCCGGTTTTGGCGACGGCCCGGTAGACGCCGTCTTTAAGACGATCAAGAAGATCACCCGGTCCCGATCCAAGCTGTTGCAGTTCGCCATCAACGCCATCACGAGCGGGACCGAGGCTCAAGGAGAGGTGACGGTCAGGCTTGAAGAGAAGGGATACGTGGTCATCGGTCAGGGGGTCGATACCGATGTGATCGTGGCCAGTGCTAAAGCCTATATCAATGCCCTCAATAAGATGGAATTCAAGAAACAGAAATTCTCAGGGATGTAACCATGGATCAGGCAGCACCCATGACCATTACAGAAAAGATCCTGGCCGCCCATGCCGGAAAGAAAAGGGTCTCACCGGGCGAACTCATCGATGCCCGGATTGACCTTGCATTAGGAAACGATATTACAGCCCCTCTGGCCATAAAAGCCTTCAAGGAGATCGGGGCGAAGAAGGTCTTTAACCGGAACCGCGTCGCTCTCGTCCCGGACCATTTCGCCCCTGCCAAGGATATCCTCTCTGCGGAACAGTGTAAGATCCTCAGGAATTTTGCGAAGGATCAGCATCTCACCCACTACTTTGAGATTGGAGAGATGGGCATTGAACATGCCCTGTTACCCGATAAAGGCCTGGTCCTTCCTGGCGATGTGGTGATCGGCGCCGACAGCCACACCTGCACCTATGGTGCCGTCGGTGCCTTTTCAACAGGCGTTGGAAGCACGGACCTTGCTGCAGTTATGGCCACAGGAAGGCTCTGGTTCAAGGTCCCGGAGAGCCTAAAACTCATCTTTCACGGGAAGGTGAATCGCTGGGTCTCGGGAAAGGATTTCATCCTCTATACGATCGGCCAGATCGGTGTCGACGGGGCCCTTTACCAGGCCATGGAATTTTCAGGCGAAGCCATTCGGTCTCTTCCCATGTCAAGCCGCTTCACCATTGCCAATATGGCCATTGAGGCCGGTGGAAAGAACGGAATCTTTGAACCCGATCCGACCACGCTCCAGTATGTCAAACCAAGAGCCAAAAGGCCCTTTCGGCCCTATTACAGTGACCCGGACGCCCATTATGCGGACGTAAAGGAATTTAATGCCTCAAAGATTCATCCTCAGGTCGCTCTTCCCCACATCCCTTCAAATGTCAAGGACGTGAGAGAGGTCGGGAAGATCGAGATTGATCAGGTTGTCATCGGCTCCTGCACGAATGGCCGTCTGGATGACCTCCGGGTAGCGGCCAGGATCTTGAAAGGGAAAAAGATTGCTCCCTATCTACGGCTCATCGTCATCCCGGCCACGCAGGAGATCTATCAGCAGGCTCTTAAGGAAGGTCTCTTTGATATCTTTCTTTCTGCCGGGGCGGTCGTCAGCCCTCCGACCTGCGGTCCCTGCCTCGGAGGCTACATGGGTGTTCTGGCTGAAGGGGAAAGATCGCTGGCCACAACAAACCGAAATTTCCGAGGGAGGATGGGCCATGCCCAGAGTGAGGTCTATCTCTCAAGCCCCGCTGTGGCTGCTGCCAGTGCCGTGAAAGGAAGAATCGTTCATCCTGAAGAAGTCATGAAAAGAAGGTCCTAAGGGGCCCAGGATTCAGGGGGCCAAGTGAGTTATTTAACTTTTTTACTTGAACCCTTGGACCCTCGACCTCTTGAACCCTATAAGATAGGAACCCTATGAGGCAAGGAATAATGACTATGAAACTCGAAGGAAGAGTTTGGAAATTTGGTTCGGATATTGATACGGATGCCATCATCGCGGCCCGTTACCTCAATATGACTGATGCCAAAGAACTGGCGAGACATGTGATGGAGGACGAGCGACCTGAGTTTAAGAATGAAGTTAAAAAGGGCGACATCGTTTTGGCAGACAAGAATTTTGGTTGCGGATCATCT
>DATIGG010000525.1:0-7805 GCA_035454825.1 Thermodesulfobacteriota bacterium
ACGCCGGCGTTGTAGAAAGACTCCATGAAGCCCGCAAGGGCAACCATGGGGTAGCGGGGCATCGGCCAACCGGGAGCGTCGATGAAGAACCGGACGGCGCTTCGCAGAAAAGGGGCCTGGAAGCGTTGCGCAAACTCCTGAATCGTCATCTGTCCATACTTCCTAAAGACCCCCATGAGCGGAAGGAGAGCAGCTGCCATCTTGATGTTGTCGGTAAGGCCGAACATCTCCGCCGGCTTCAGTGGTGCGCCACCCATAACGCTCCTTCCTGAAAGCAAACGGATGAACTCTTTTGTCAGGTGGGCGTCCGCCGGCGACAGGGCCAACATCTGGTCCTCCAGCCGTCGAGGATCGGCATAGATGTCAAGACTCTTTCCGCCGCTCTCGATGCGGGCAAGCTCGTCATGGTAGAAGAACTCGCGGTCTTTGAGTACACCAAGTTCCTGCCACATCTGGTTAAATGTTCCTGACTTGCTGCCGACGAGGATGTGCATGCTGATGTCGAAGGTGTACCCCTTCCGCTTCCAAGCAGTGCACAATCCCCCGGGGATGGTCTGCATCTCGAAGATGGTTGTCTTGTAGCCGTTCATCAGGGCATAACAGCCAGTCGAAAGCCCGGCAACGCCCGCACCGATGATCACCATTCTCTTTTCCATTTGGTCTCCTTGCGTCCTTTCAGATAACATTAATTTTTATACGTATTCTATTCTTTCTCCAGAATCGTTTTCAAGACCTTCGTTTAAAGTCGTTTCATCCTTCATCATCAGTTTCATCCAGTTGGGCAAAGAAATTCACACCGCTTCCATGGTGCAATCCCTCACGGCTTCGAAGGCTAAAATTCAGGAACAACGTTTCAGGAAATACTCCATATGCCCTTAATATCGGCTCGCAGCGCAATCTCAGCCTTCGCAGTATCAGGTTGCCCTCAGGGATTCAACGATATTCATTCGGGAGGCCCGCAGGGCAGGTAATACCCCGCCCACGAAACCCATGACAAGGGCGAAGGTAAGAGATTGGTAGATAATTTGGAAAGAGAGGGTGAAACTGAACGCGAGCTCGGAGAAGGTCTGAAAGTTCACCGTGGAAATGGTAATGACCTGTAAAAAGGAAGCAAAGAAGAGACCGACACAACCTCCGATCAAGCCGAGAAAAAGGGATTCGAAGAGGAAAGCCGTGAGGATACTTATCCTCTGAAACCCCAGGGCCCA
This sequence comes from Thermodesulfobacteriota bacterium, assembly GCA_035454825.1. Taxonomy (GTDB): domain Bacteria; phylum Desulfobacterota; class BSN033; order BSN033; family UBA1163; genus DATIGG01. Next base: position 1,209 of record DATIGG010000525.1, read on the forward strand.
CAGGGTTCCTATCTCGCTGGTCCGGGTTGCGACCGCCGCATACATGGTAATCATAGCCCCGATGATCGCTCCAAGCGAGAAGATGATCGTGAGGGACATTCCGAGGTAGCGAAGAAACTTGGCCATCATCTCCGATTGTTTGGCATAGTATCGCGTTTCCCGCATGGCCTCCAGGGTCAGGCGAGGGTCAGTCTCGATCCTCTTTTTCAACACCTCAAACTGGGAAGAATCACGCATCCTGAAAAGGATGGACGAATAAGCGGGTCGTCGAAAGGCCTGCATCAGTTGATCCGCATCTCCCCATATTTCAGAACTGTATCCCGTGTTCCCCGCATCGAAGATTCCAACGACCCGCCAGTCCCGCATAGCGAATCGGAGCATCTCTCCGATCCCGGCCCCTTTGAACCGGACCGAAACTCCCTGGCCGGCAATGATCTCCGATGACCCGGGTTTGGGCATGCGTCCCTCAAGAAGCCTCACTTGGGGTCGAAGAGAGAGGGATTTGTCTCCAATACCCCGTATGGTAATCATGGATTCCTTATCACTTCCCCGTTTTGGAAGATTGATGATGACCACGACCTCCTTGTCCAGAAGAGGCTGGCCATCTTCATCGATGGTTACCTCCGGCTGAGTTTCGACCGTGAACGCCTGTTGTCGATCGATCCCGCTCTGCACCTCCGTTTGTGAACCTTTCCGGATCACCACGACATTATCCTCTGAACCTGTCTCCACCAGGGTTTTCCTGAGTCCTTCGGCCAGCATCAGCATGGCGGCAAAGACAAAGACGACCAAGGCCATGCCGGATGCAGTCAGAACGGTGGTGAGCCGCCTTGTCCAGAGATTGCGAAAACTGTAGGAAAGAGGAACACCCATCCTATCCAATCCTCCGGAGTCCCTCGGCAATTCGAATCCTTGATGCCCGCCAGGTTGGAACGATGGCTGCAGAGAGTCCCACGACAAGGACGGCAGCAAGATCCATCACGAAGATCTCGTCCGGCACCTTGAAAATTGGGAAAAAGGCGCTCAGAATCTTACCGCAGGCCCGCGCAATGGGAAAGGTCAGGGCCATCCCCAAGGCCCCCCCGAGCAGAGTGATGAACATGGATTCTCCGAGGATCATCATCCCAATCCGCCAACCACGGTACCCTAATGTTTTAAAGATCGCATATTCTCCGATCCGTTCCCGGGCCGTCATGGACATGGTATTGGCTGCCACTGCGATAATGATGATAATGATCACAATCGAGACCATCTGAATGGCGGTAATGATGGCCTCGGACATGGAGATGAAAGAAAGCTGGAAAGCCTTTTCCGATTCGGTGATGGTTTCGGCAAGGGAATTCTTGAAGGTCTTGTCGATGGCCAAGGCAACCGCTGTAGCCCGGTCTGGATGGGTAATGCCGATCATATACCATCCCACCTGATCTGTCCGGACAGGCGCGGTCTTTTTCAGTGTCTCGTTGAGGTAATCCCAGTGGAAGAAAAAGGTGGTTTCATCAACCGTTTCATCCCTTCCCCGATAGATTCCGCGCAAGACAAACTCCCAGTTCCCCGGAAAGATGGTCCCCCGCAACGTCACGATATCGCCGATTCGCCATTTAAACCTTTCCGCAAGTTTTCGGCCTGCGACAAAGGATTTTCGATCCCGTAAGAAGGCTTCTCTTTGGTCCGGGGCAAGAAGGAATTCAGAATAGAGATTTAGGTACGTCTTCGGGTCCACGGCAAAGTTGGCAAAGAAATTCTTTTCATTGATGTAGATGCCTCCGAACCAAGTTCCCCAGGAGACTTGCTTCACACCTTCGATCTGGCGGATCTTTTCCTTATAGGAAAGGGGAAGCGGAAAGATGAGGGAAATCGAGTTTCGAGTGACCAGGCGCGAGGCGGAGGAAGCCTCGACGCCTGCATACCAGGCGCTGATAAAAGTGCGAAGCAGCCCGAAGGCCGAGATGGCAATCGTAAGGCTTAAAATGGTTAATAAGGTACGGAGCTTGTGGCGGAAGGCATTTCTAAGAAGCAACTTTAGTAGGAACATCGTCCAGATAACCTTTTTCGAGATGCCGGATGATCCGCGCCTTTTGGGCAGCCCGGGGATCATGGGTCACCATGATGATCGTTTTGTGTGATTCACGATTCAGCCTGTCCATTAATCCGAGGATCTCCTCGGCAGACTTCCGGTCAAGGTCTCCTGTCGGTTCGTCTGCAACCAGGATGGCTGGATCAGTGACGATAGCCCGGGCGATGGCGACCCGTTGCTGTTCGCCGCCCGAGAGCTGACCTGGGTAATGATCCATTCGAGTCTCAAGATTCACGATTTGAAGCGCTATCTCCACATGGTCCCGTCGCTCTTTACGGGAGAGGCTTGTGAGAAGCAGGGGAAGCTCAACATTCTCGAAGGCGGTCAGCACTGGGATCAGGTTGTAAAATTGGAAGATGAACCCTACGTTCACGGCCCGCCATGCAGCCAGGTCAGTTTCGGAAAGGGCGGTAATATCGACGCCACCGACCTTGATTGTCCCGCTGTCGACCTGGTCAAGGGCAGCAATCAGGTTGAGAAGAGTGCTCTTCCCGGAGCCTGACGGGCCCATCAAGGCCAGGAATTCTCCTTCTTCAATATCCAGGTTGATATCCATCAGGACAGGCGTGATCCGATCCCCCCTTCGATACGATTTGGTTACCTCTTTTATTTCAACGATCGGTGCCATAGTCTTAAGGAATTGGGTTCAAGGAGTCGAGGGGGCAAGGGTTCAAGTGAAATATTCCATTTTTCTTTGAACTTAGACCCTCGAACCCTGGAACCCTTGAACCCTTGAACCCTGAAGTTATTATTTTTCTGCGATCTTTATCTTAAAACCATTCTTTAACCGGTTGGGTGGATTGAGTACGACCTGGTCTCCTGCCTTCATCCCCTCCCGCACTTCAATCATATCGCCAATCTGCTCCCCGAGGATGACCGGAGTTTCCATGGCCTTGCTTTCTTTCACATGAAAGACGATCTTCTTGTCTTTTCGTGTGACCACGGCAGCCTGATTCAGCGCCGTTCGTGGCTTCTGGTCTTCTGCTGTAACGGGTCGGGAGAGGAAAGCGACTTTTGCACTCATCTCCGGCAGGATACGGGGGTCCTTGTCAATAAACCGGACCTTCACCATAACCGTTGCCTTGCTCCGGTCAGCCGTTGGGACGATCATGTGAATGGCCCCGCGGAAACGAGCTTCCGGTAAGGCGTCAAGCAGGATTTCACAGGGTTGACCGGGCTTAATCCGGGTCAAGTTTGACTCGGAAACATCGGTCTCCACCTGAAGGGAATTCATGTCCGCAATGGTCACCACAGCGGCTTTGGCATTGGCAGCAGCGCCAATCGGTGTCACGATATCGCCAATATCAGCGTTCTTGGTCAGGACGATGGCATCAAAAGGAGCCCGGATTAACGTATATTCGATTGAGACGTTCGCTCCCTCGAGGGCGGCCAGCGTTGCTTTCAGGTTTGCCTCTGCTGCCTCAGCGGCTGCTACGGCCTTTTCGTAACGCGCAAGGGCGGTATCATAGGTGGCCCGGGCAATGACTCCGCGGGCTATCAGTTCTTTATTTCGATCAAATGAAAGGGTCGCATCCCGAAGCTCGGCCTTGGTCTGGTCAAGGTTGAAACGGGCAGCCTCAACGTTTGCCTTTGCCTGATCTTTGGCGGCCTTCACATCCTCGCTTTCGAGGCGGGCAATCAACTGGTCCTTCTTTATGCGGTTTCCTTCTTCGACCCCGAGCCAGACGAGCCGTCCGGTTACCTTTGAGGCAAGGGCAGCCTTACGTTGTGGGACAACGTAGCCGCTTGCGTTGAGGACCGTAAAGGTCTGGGAGGGATAGATCTGGGTGACCGTGGCTACCTGGACCTCGATGGCAGGAGTAAAAACGCCTTTAGCATAAAGAAATCCCAATAGGATCAAGGCAATAATAATCAAAGCCAAGTAAATAAACCTTCTCCGTTTCCTTGGCTTGAAGATTACTTTTGTTTTATCGATCTTTAACTTTGAGAGGTCCTGGTCAGCCATGAATGGATGCTCCCCTGAGCATTGATCAATGGGTTGTTTGAAGAAGTATCATTCTATCATATTCTCTCTCGAAGTTCACGGGAAGGCCACATTTGAACTTTGACCCCAGTTTCCGGCGGGCTGTTAATAAGAGGACCGGGATGGTTGAATGGCAAGAAGAGCTTTGCATCTTTAATATTGGTAGGAGGATTCTATCTTCCCTTCCAGAAAGTATTTCTGTGCCTCCTGTACAGGGAACTCAAGGACTTAAAGACTGATGATTCCGCTGTGTCGTGAAAACTGGGATCCAAAAAGTCAAAAACCGGATTCCGGGAATGACAACAAAAGGGAATCCAGAGAGTGAAACCGGTTTAGACGTCACTTTCAGGAAGGAAGATGAGGGTTGGAAAATGAAAGAAGTGAAAATGCTGATTTGTGTTTTTAAAGATGATATCTGTCAACCCTTCTTATCAAATATCGATCCGAGAAATTCGAGAATCATCAAGGCCGCAGCCGATTGGGTCAATCCGATCGGGTCGAGGTAAGGATTAACCTCTACCAGATCGAAACCTACCACATTCCTGCGAGAGGCGGCGGCTGCGAGCAGGTCCCTTATTTCACGGTAAGTCATTCCGTCGAATTCCGGGGAGGATGTTCCCGGAGCAATAGATGGGTCCAAAACATCGATGTCGATCGTGACATAGAGATTGCCCTGATCAGGAATGTTTCGGAGAACTCCTGCCACTCCCTCGCGACGGAATTCAGAGATAGTGATGACCGTATTGCCACGGGAGACCGAATCCTCAAACGCATCTTTCCGGCCCCGGATTCCTCTCATCCCAACCTGAGTGATAGTTCCAACCCACTCTAATTCGGAAATCCTCTTGAGAGGACTGCCATTTGCCAATAAGACACCTTCGATCGAATCATTGTAGTCGAGGTGGGCGTCCAGGTGAAGAATATGCAAGGGTCGGAACTTTTGAAAGGCCCGAACGATGGGAAAGGAGATCGAGTGGTCTCCGCCAATGAGAACCGGAAATACATTGGCAGAAAGTAACTTCCCCACAGAATCTGTAATGGCCGAGAAGGTCTCATCGACCTTTAGATAGAGGATGTCCTGGTCTCCACAATCGACGAACCGGATATCTTCCAAATATCTCTTCTTCTCTTCAATGTTCCAAAAGCCACCCTCCTTTATCGCACGCTCATGAAAAGCAAACCGGGTCGAATACTCCCGCAAGGACCTGGGTCCGAATCTCGGGCCAGGACGATATCCGATTCCCTCATCCCAGGGAATGCCCAAAATCGCTGCATCAGCAGAAAGCGATTCAAGGTCCGTATGAATCGGAAATTTGAAGAAAGATGCGATGCCTGTGAAAGGAAGATTGACTCGACCGTAAGATGTCATATGATTCGCCTCCTGCTATTACAAGCGCAATTCTCCCTCTCTCCCCATCTTCTTAAATTATTTCACCAGCCTCCCAGAAGATGCATATGAAGATGGAAAATGACCTGGCCTCCGCCCCGCTCAACATTAAAAAGCAACTTATAGCCCGACCTGGAAATCCCCTGTTTTCCCGCCGTCTCCCTGGCCTTCAAGATCATTTCAGAAATGATATCTTTGTCCTGTTCCGTTAGATCATTGAGGCTGCGAATATGTTTCTTAGGCACAATGAGAAGATGGACTGGAGCATGAGGGTAGATATCTCTGAATACGATCAATGAATCATCCTGATCAAGAATCTCGGCAGGTTTTTCTCCTCGAATAATCTGACAGAAGGTGCAACTTGTTTCCATTTATTCTAAGGCTCCATTTCACAGTAAAATCACTATGCTATGCTTCGGAAAAAATTATAATACTTGAGAATAGGAGAATCCATGCTCCGGTTTATCTATTTTTGTCTTGATAAACTGTGATTGATGACAATATTATTGTAAGAAGCGTACGGGCTAAGTCACAACTGGAGGACGAAGACTCTTCTGGCAAACATTTTGGATGGGGTAGCCAAGCAGAGCTAAAAGAGGAGGTAAAGACTTGAAGACAACTGAAGTTCTTCTATGGGCAGCCTTTAACATTTTTGTCCTTGGGATGCTGGCTTTAGACCTGGGCGTGTTTCACCGGAGGGCTCACGAGATTAAGATCAAAGAGGCTCTGATGTGGAGTGGGGCCTGGATCATTCTTGCCCTCCTGTTCAATTTGGGCATTTACTTCTGGCAAGGAGAAGAGAGGGCCCTTGAATTTCTAACCGGCTATCTCATCGAGAAGTCTCTCAGTGTCGACAATATCTTTGTCTTTCTGCTCATCTTCTCCTACTTCGACGTGCCTTCCCTTTACCAGCACAAGGTTCTCTTCTGGGGTATTCTTGGTGCCTTGATTATGAGAGCGGTCTTCATCGCTGCGGGCATAACGCTCATTGAGAACTTTCACTGGGTCATTTATATCTTTGGAGCCTTTCTGATTCTCACTGGCGTTAGAATGGCGCTTCAAAAGGACAAGAAGATCCAGCCAGAAAGGAATCCGGTGCTCCGGCTTTTTCGTCGATTCGTGCCTGTCACCAAAGATTATGAGGGTAGCAGG
>DATIGG010000526.1:0-2648 GCA_035454825.1 Thermodesulfobacteriota bacterium
AGTGATCCAGCGACTGACCGGCGATCCCATCCCCTATGAGCTTCTGGCGCCCGATTGGGCCAAAGAGAAATCTCTGAACATTGCCATGATCAAAACGAGACTGGAGGAGAGAAATACCTGGCAAGGGAAAAAGTGCCCCGAAATCCGAATTTCGAAATTCTGAACAGATTCCGGTGCCGAAGGTCCCAATGCCTAACCCAACTTCCGCACTTGTTTGAAAGAAATCCTGTGTTTACAGTAAGTTGATATTTTTTCAGTCACTATTTTGGGGTCTTTCGATGCCATGTCTTGACCGGCCTCATGACCTCCGATGGAATCTGGAGGACCCTGTAGATGTCTCTGTGCTGGGGCTCTGGGGTGCTTCCTTTTCGGATTCTGAGAACCATCCCGTTTTGTGTCGGCAAGACGACCGTGGCTACCTGATGCGTACTGAGCGCTTGACGCAGACTCCACCATGACGTGTGAATCCCCTGATCCAGGAATCTCTTCTCGATAGCAACAAGCAAGTGATAAGCGAGGACACATAGGAAGATGTGGGTCTGGGTCCGATTCTTAAGATGATGGAAAATTGGACGTTCCATCAGAGGACTCTTCATGGAGCGGAACGCGCTCTCTACCCTTGTCAGAAGAATGTAGGTGCGCCAGATCTCATCGGCTGTCAGATCGTGGCGGTCCGTCTTCAACACGTAGCTGCCATCCAGTTTGACGGCAATGGCCTTTTTCTCAAGTTCCTCTTGCCAGGAAAGAGTCCTGCCTTCAGCCTCATATTCGATCCGGTAATAGCGCGCCACACGTGGATAGCGCTCTTTGAGCCGGCCAATTGCCTGCTGGATCTTCTCCGTCTTCTTCAAACGCCCTTCGTCCACCCTCATCTTTAATCGCTCAAGATCCCCCATCAGGCGCTCTTCGTGTTTCACTCGGATCGCTCTATCCTTCTCCTCCCGGCCCTCACTCAGACAGAGAATGTAGACCTCGTTTCCTTTCTCCCGGCGCTTGATCTGTACCCGTGATTTGTTCTGAAACGCATTGCGAGGCGATGGCTCGCGTATGACTTCTTCCCACTCTCCCTCTTCTTCAAAATCATCCAACCACTCGTTGCGTTCCGGCTGTCGCCCTGCCACGATATAGTGCAGACCGTGCGCACGGATCTGACGCAGATTCTCCTCATAGGCCATTCCACGATCCACGACCACAGTCGAGCCCGGTCTCCTCCCCGTTCGTTTCTCCAAAATCTCGATCATCTCTTCAACCGTGCTGCGGTCCTGACGGTTACCGTCAAAGATCTCATGGGCTTTCGGAAAACCATCGCGATCCAGCACCAGCCCTACCAACACTTGCTTACAGTCGGGCCTCTTGTCACGTGAGTAGCCTCTTTTGGCTTGCGGGTTGGCTTCCGCTTGGCCTTCGAAGTAGGTCGAAGTCAAATCGTATAAGTACAGCGTCTCATCCAGATTGAACAGGGTCCTCTCTTGTTCGGCAAGCTCTTTCTCAATCTGTTCTCGATTCGGATGCAACCTGTCCAAATTGCGGTAAAGGGAGTCCTCCTTCAGTCTGGAAAAATCTACTCCAACAATATCCCCCAGCGCTGTTCGACGAATCCAATCCGGCATGGCTAGTTCCGAGAGGGGGAAAACCAATCGGTTTAACGTCATCGCTTCACTCAGGGTGCAAGCACGTTCGCTCAGCCCCGCATCAAGGAGAATCTTGTCCAAGCCCAACTGTCCCCATATCTGATGGCCCACATGCACCGGGCCAGCTTCCCGATGCTCTTCACTCTCAACTCCATCCACATCAACGACAAGCAGTGATCCTCCCTTGCCAGAACCTTCTCCGATCTCCCGACCTGATCTGAGACCTTTACGCACCTTGCCAAGGAGCGGTTCAATCTCCCCTTGCGACCCTTCAAGACAGAGTTGCCCCTGCAGAGCCGATTCCATCTTGTGGGCCACCATAAGCCAGTGTTCAGAGGGAGCAGGCTCCAGACTGCCCAGGGAGCAGATGGTGCGTTGTCGGGGTCCCTTTGGGGTCTGTACGGATTCCACCAGCAGGTGATTGATGTAGGTTTTGCCTTTATAAACTCGTTTGGTCTTGCGGATATACATTGGCCACTACTATCGCTAATATAATAGCCAATGTCAAGCAATATATTACTATTATTAGTCACTATTTTAAGCCAAAACGAAATGCTCCCCTTGAAATCACACGACTTTTTGCCGCGAATACCTGAAATTTTCCCCAAATCGGCAAGTAGAGTGCGGAAGTTGGGCTAACAAAAGGGCAGGAATTTCCTGCAAAAACTCCTGCCCTTTTGTTTTTCTATTTTCGCGAACTCAGTCTTAGCCTGCCAGTTTTTTCGCCACTTGCTTCCCCAGGTCAAATGCCTTCAGATTGGACTCCAGAAAAGCCTTCTTGGTAGAAATGGAAATGATCTTCTTCACCGCCTCTTCGGTTACGGGAACGGCGCCGGAGCCGATCAGCGCTCCGAGCATCACCATGTTGAGAGAGAGCGGGTTCCCGGCCTCTTTTGCCAGATCATTTCCTTGAAGAGCGATCACCTTGCCTACCTTCCTCCCAATCTTGTCCAGGATTTCATCAACAGGCGGGTACTTTCCCTGCCCGATAGAAACCGTGAAAGGAGGAAGAGGCTG
>DATIGG010000527.1:0-14324 GCA_035454825.1 Thermodesulfobacteriota bacterium
TTCGCTGATATACTTCCAACAACACCTTGTTATTGCATGATGAATTGTGTCAAAATATCGGCTGAGAGAAGAGAAGAAGCATGCCGCTCTTTACGACCCACGCGATTGTGGTTCATTCGATCAATTATGGAGAGTCTGACAAGATTGTCACCTTCTTCACCCAGGACTTCGGAAAGCTCAAAGGGATTGCAAAGGGGGCGAGGAGGAGCAAGAAGCGGTTTCAAAATGCCCTCGATCTCTTTTCCCATCTCCGGCTGATCTTTTTCGATCGGGAGGGAATGGGGCTCGTCAGGGCCCAGGGATGCGATATCCTGAACTCTTTTCCTAAGATCAGGGAGGACCTTAAGAAAATCATCTATGGAAACTATTTCCTGGAGATGGTCAGTGAGATGGCGGGAGAACGGGAAGTTCATCCTGAGGCCTTTGACCTTCTTTTAGCTTTTTTAAAAACCCTTGAAGTGATCGAGCCCCAGGAAGAACAACTCAGGATGTTTGAAATTCGAATGCTCTCGCTGTTCGGTTATCGGCCCAATGTCAAAAGGTGTTCTCTCTGCAAAAGGGATTGGGAAGATTTAAAAGAGACCCCTGCCGTTTTATTCTCCGTTGAGAGAGGGACGCTCCTGTGTGGCGGTTGTTCGAGACCTGCGGATCATCTGATCCCTCTTTCTTTGGGAACTGCCCGATTGATTGAGGGAATTTCTGAAATGGAACTATCGAAGATTCATCGGTTCCGATTTACTCCTCAGGCCCTTTTCGAGAGTCGGGAGCTTCTCCCGAGGTTCATCTCTTATCATCTGGGGAAGGAGCTGAAGTCGCTGAGAACATTAGGCACAATTTCGTGACATCTTATAAAGAGTAAGTAAAGAATAGGATGTCTGATCTGTGCGGCAACAAAGCTGCCCAGTAAGGAGATTAATGCTTTAATCTCCGTAATCTAAAATAATCTTAGTAGTCAGGTATAATCCGTAATTCTCAGCTGGGGATTATGCCAGGAGGACCTATGAATTTTCAAGAATTGATCTTTGCCCTCAAGCGGTTCTGGGCCGATCAAGGCTGTCTCATTCAACAGCCCTATGATGTCGAGGTGGGTGCCGGGACGATGAACCCGGCCACGTTTCTCCGGTCTTTAGGTCCTGAACCCTGGAATGTGGCTTATGTGGAGCCTTCGCGGCGTCCCAAGGACGGACGTTACGGCGAAAATCCAAATCGACTTCAGCACTATTATCAGTACCAGGTCATCATGAAGCCTTCACCCATTGAGATCCAGGAGCTCTATCTCAACAGCCTCAAGTCCTTCGGCATCGATCCGCTGGACCACGACATTCGATTCGTCGAGGATGACTGGGAGTCCCCGACCCTGGGCGCCTGGGGTCTCGGGTGGGAGGTCTGGCTGGACGGAATGGAGATAACTCAGTTTACCTACTTTCAGCAGGCAGGCGGGTTCGATCTTGGTCCCATTCCTGTGGAACTCACTTACGGAATTGAGAGAATTGCCATGTATCTCCAGGGAGTTGATAATGTCTATGACCTGGAGTGGATCAAAGGAATAACTTATGGCGATGTTCATCATCGGGGAGAGGTGGAGTTTTCGCGGTACAATTTTGATGAATCGGATGCGGCCATGCTTTTTCGCCTCTTTGATATGTACGAGAAGGAGGCAAAGGCCCTCGTTGAAAAGGGACTGGTCCTCCCTGCTTATGATTACTGTTTAAAGACTTCCCATACGTTCAATCTTCTCGATGCACGGGGCGCGATCAGTGTAACCGAGAGAATAGGATATATCCTGAGAGTGAGGACACTGGCTCGGCTCTGTGCGGAAGGATACCTCAAGCAAAGAGAAGAAATGGGATATCCGTTGTTACAAAAGGCAACAGCAAGAAAGTAGTTCGGAATCAGAGTTCGGGGTTCGGAGAAAAAACAGATGTCCCCCTCCGAACTTATAACTATGAATTGCACGGATGGAAGGAACGGATGATGAAGGAACTTCTTTTGGAGATTGGGACGGAAGAGATACCCGCCGGGTTTGTTCCGCAGGCCCTGGCTGATCTGGAGGATTTGACCCGAAAAGAACTTGAGGCGCAACGCATCGATTGCGAGGGGATGAAGACTCTTGGGACTCCTCGGCGTCTTGTCCTGGTGATCCAAGCCCTGTCCGAGAGACAGAAGGATGTCGAACTAAAAAAGGTCGGGCCCTCAAAACAGGCGGCTTTTGATTCGAGTGGAAAACCCACCAAGGCAGCGATCGGTTTTGCAAAGGGGCAATCCGTTCCTGTGGAGTCGTTAACCGTGGTCGAGACGGAAAAAGGGGAGTACGTTTGTGCGGTAAGAAGGGAGATTGGGAAACCGACTGATGAAATTCTCACCTCGATTCTTCCGAAGTTGATCCTTTCCATTCCCTTTCAAAAGTCGATGAAATGGGCTGACGTTTCGATACGATTCGCACGTCCGATCCACTGGGTCCTGGCCCTTTTCGGAGGGAAGATCATTTCCTTCGAAGTGGGAAATGTCCGGAGTGGAAATGTGACCTACGGTCACCGGTTCATGCAGAGCGGTCCGATACCGGTAAGCGATTTCCATTCGTATCTTGAAAGGACAAGAGAGGCCTTTGTGCTTGTCGACCAGGTGGACCGTAAGAAGAAGATTGAAGAGGGATTAATCAAGGAAGCGGCCTCTGTATCTGGAAAGATCCTTCCCGATGAAGCGCTTCTCGATGAAGTCAATTTCTTAGTCGAGTACCCGGTTCCCCTTTGTGGAAATTTTGATCCTCAGTTTCTCTCCCTCCCCAGGGAGGTGGTCATCCATTCGATGAAAGAGCATCAACGATATTTTCCCGTGGTGGATGATCAGGGGAAATTACTCTCTCACTTTGTCTGCATCAGCAATATCGCCCCAAGAGACAGGCGTATGGTGGTGAAGGGAAATGAAAGGGTTCTGAAGGCAAGGCTTTCAGACGCAGCCTTCTTTTTCCATGAGGACCTGAAGATGCCTCTCGATAAAAGGGTGGAGCAGTTGAAAAAAGTCGTCTATCAGGCAAAACTCGGGACCTCCTATGAGAAGGTCGTGCGGTTCAAGGCTCTGGCACACTTTCTTGTTCAAGAAATCGATCCATCTCTTCAAGAGACGGTGGACAGGGCAGCCCTGCTCTGTAAAGCAGACCTGGTCACAGGAATGGTGGGCGAATTCCCAAAACTTCAAGGGATCGTGGGAAAGGAATACGCTCGATTACAAGGGGAGAAGGCCGAAGTGACAGAGGCCGTTTACGAACATTATCTGCCAGCCTTTGCCGGAGACCGGTTGCCCGGTGGTCCTGTGGGAGATATCGTCAGCATTGCTGATAAATTAGATACCATTGTCGGCTGCTTTGGCGTCGGCCTCACACCTACCGGGACGGCTGATCCTTTTGGATTAAGACGTCAGGCCCTTGGAATTATCCGGATCATTCTCGAAAAGAAATATCCCCTTTCCCTCATTGAACTGATTGAAGAAAGTGGGAAATTGCTGAGGGAGAAGATGGAACGCCCCCTCCCGGAAGCGAAGAGAGAGGTTCTGGATTTCTTTAGAGCCCGTTATCAGAACTTTTTACTGGACAAAGGATATCCATTTGATACGACCGAAGCAGTGCTCTCCATATCCTTTGATGAACTTGTCAATATTCAAGGGCGCATTGACGCATTGAAAAAGGCAAGAGAATCGAAGGACTTTGAATCGATTGTTATTGCCTTCAAACGGGCGATGAATATCCTAAAAAGCGCTCCTGCCAGAAATCCGATCAATCCTTCACTTCTATCGGAAACGGTTGAAAGGAACCTCTATCAGGCCTTTTCCAAGGCAAAAGAGAGAATCGATGGCTATTTAGACAAGAGAGATTATGAATCTGCCCTTCAGGAGATGATTCAGATGAAGAAGCCCATTGATGACTTCTTTGACGGGGTTATGGTCATGACGGAGAATGAAGCAGTTCGAAATAACCGTCTCTCCCTGCTCGATAGCATTGGTCAGCTCTTTCTCGGAATCGCCGATTTTTCGAAATTGGCGTAATAGGAAAATTGGACCGTGTGCGAACCTGGTAAAAGAATCAATTCGGTTCCCTTTGGCGTCATTCCGGCGAAAGCCGGAATCCAGTGTTTTTCAGGGCATTACGAACTAGCTGGACCCCGATTTTCACCGGGGTGACGGCTTAAATACAATCCCGGACGAGGCGTAGGATTTCTGGAAGGAGGGAAAAGATGAGTGGGAAGAGCAGCTTTCCTTATCGAAAATATGACCGGAGGCCCCATCCTCACATTGTGAAGCAGATTTTGGAGGATAGGGAGTTGATAGAGATGATGAAAGAGATGCTGATCCAAGAGGGAAAACCTTGTCCTTTTTGTCACCGCAAATTGACGGGAGAGCAAAAAGAGAAAGAGGTCTGGTGAGAAATGAAACAAGGTTTTTTTTGCCGAGTTAACCCATGATCTGCGGATGAGCGAAACACGATCTTAAGGGGAAGAAGCCATGGAGAAGAGACCTTACATTCTCTGGTTTGATGAAATCGGCCTGAAGAACCTTCCATTGGTAGGTGGAAAGAATGCCTCTCTTGGGGAGATGCGAAGGGAGCTGATGGACAAAGGGGTGAACATCCCCAACGGGTTTGCCCTGACCGTGAACGCCTACAATGATTTTCTGGACAAGGCGATTGTGCATGAGTGGGATGACCGCATGGACAAACCCGATGTCCGGAAGACGATCCGGGAGGTTCTCTCAGGCATTAATGTCGAAGATGTCGAGAACCTCTCCGCGCAAGGAAGCCGTATCCGGAGACTTATTTACAGCCTTGAATTCCCGCGAGAAATCGTTGATGAGATCGTCACCGCCTACCGGAAGTTGTGCAGGGAATACGGGGAGGATACGGACGTTGCTGTCCGAAGCAGCGCCACCGCAGAAGACCTTCCCGATGCGAGCTTTGCTGGCCAGCAGGAGACTTTCCTCAATGTCAGAGGGGAGTATGCACTGGTTCAGGCATGCAAACGGTGCTTTTCCTCTCTCTTTACAAACCGAGCCATCGCTTACCGGGTTCATAAAGGGTTTGATCACTTCCAGGTCTCCCTTTCCATCGGGATTCAGAAGATGGTGCGGTCTGACAATGCCTGCTCCGGTGTGATGTTTACGATTGACACGGAATCAGGTTTCCCGGAGGTTGTCTACATCACAGGCTCCTATGGGCTGGGCGAGAATATCGTCCAGGGGGTGATTAATCCCGATGAATTTTATGTCTTTAAACCCTGTCTCCAGAAAGGGTTTAAACCGATCATTCAGAAATTCCTTGGGACCAAAGAGATCAAGATGGTCTACACGGTAGAAGGGGAGAGTTCAACCAAGAATATCCCTGTCTCTGCCCAGGAGCGATCGAAATTCATACTGAGTGATGAGGAGATCATCCTGCTTGCCCAATGGGGGATAAGGATTGAAGAACACTATTCAAAAAAGGCAGGCTGCCACATGCCCATGGATATTGAATGGGCCAAGGATGGCATCACGCAGAAGCTCTTTGTCCTTCAGGCGAGGCCAGAGACCGTCAAATCCCAGCGGGAAATGAATCTCCTTGAAACGTATAACCTTAAGCAGAGAGGCAGGATTCTTGTCCAGGGGAAGAGCGTCGGCGAGAAGATCGGGTCAGGGCCGGTCCATGTCATCTCTTCCATCCGTGAGATCAAAGAATTTAGAAAAGGTGAGATCCTTGTGACCCAGATGACCGACCCGGACTGGGAACCGATCATGAAGGTTGCCTCCGGGATCGTGACTGACCGGGGAGGGAGGACCTGCCATGCGGCCATCATCAGCCGGGAACTGGGCGTTCCCTGTGTGGTAGGGACAGGGAATGGAAGTGAGATCCTGAAGGATTACAGGAGCGCCACGGTCTCCTGCTCAGAAGGCGAGACAGGGTTGGTTTACGAAGGGATCCTCGATTTTGAGGTGAGCCGCTTTGACATCAAGCAGATGGAGAAGCCTCAGACGAAGATCATGATGAATGTGGGAAACCCGGATAATTCCTTCCATCTCTCGTTCATCCCCAATGATGGGGTGGGTCTTGCCAGGCTGGAGTTTATCGTCAATAATTTTGTTAAGATCCATCCGATGGCCTTGATCCATTTCGATGACCTTCAAGATGATCATGCCCGGAGAGAGATTGAACGCTTGACCACCGGGTATATGGATAAGAAGGCATTCTTCATTGACCGTTTGGCCCAGGGAGTGGCCAAGATCGCCGCAGCCTTTTATCCCAAAGACGTGATCGTCAGGATGAGCGATTTCAAGAGCAATGAATATGCCAACCTGATCGGGGGAACCCAGTTTGAACCCGTGGAAGACAACCCCATGATCGGCTTCCGGGGGGCATGCCGGTATTATGATAAAGACTATCAAGAGGGGTTCGGGCTCGAATGCCTTGCCATGAAGAAGGTCCGGGATGAAATAGGGCTGACCAATGTGAAACTGATGATCCCCTTCTGCAGAACCGTGGAAGAGGGCAGGTTAGTCGTGGCCGAGATGAGGAAATATGGTCTCGTTCAGGGGCAAAACGACCTTCAGATCTACATGATGTGCGAGATCCCGAGCAATGTGATCATGGCCGATGAATTCAGCGAGATCTTTGATGGGTTTTCCATTGGGTCCAATGACCTGACTCAACTGGTTCTTGGTCTCGACAGGGATTCGGAAAAGATTTCTCACCTCTTTGATGAACGGGATCCTGCGGTGAAAAGGATGATCCAATGGGTCATCCAGAAAGCGAAACAGAAGGGAAGGAAGATTGGGATCTGCGGCCAGGGACCCAGCGACTATCCTGAATATGGGCAGTTTTTGGTTGAATGTGGCATTGACAGCATCTCGCTCAATCCAGATAGCGTGATTAAATCGACCCTGAAGATTTTGGAGGTTGAGAAGGCTTTGGAAATTTCTCGGCGGAAAGAGGATCAGTGAAGATAAAGAAGGGGCATCCGATCGGGACGCCCCTCTTCCTGAGAAGCCTTATAAAAAAGCGGTCATTGTGGAACTGTGTTCGGTCTTTCCAGCCGCTTCACTTTCTTTTTCTTTGAGTTGGGCGTGGGCGGCTGCCAGCCGGGCAATGGGGATTCGCATGGGTGAACAACTGACATAGGACAGCCTGATGGAATGGCAGAATTCAACGGATTCGGGATGCCCGCCATGCTCGCCGCAGATTCCGATCTTAAGATCAGGTTTGGTCTTCCTTCCCCATTCCACCGTGATCGCCATCAGTCTCCCCACCCCTTTGACATCGAGGACTTCAAAGGGGTTGTCATAGAGGATCTTACGTTCATTATAGAGGGGGAGGAACTTGTTTTCGGCATCTTCCCTTGAAAAGGAGAAGGTTGCCTGGGTGAGATCATTCGTTCCAAAGGAGAAAAAGTCTGTGACTTCGGCAATTCTGCCTGCCCGCATGCAGGCTCTCACCACCTCAATCATCGTCCCGAATTTGAAATCGAGTTTGATTTTGTAGCGCTCCTCCACTTCCTTTTGAACCTTCCGAACGAGTTGATGAACCCATTTTAGTTCTTCTGCGGTGCAGACCTGAGGGACCATGATCTCGGCCTGGACATCGACCCCTTCTTTGACCAATTCTGCGGTGGCCTCAAGAACAGCCTGGATCTGCATCTGATAGATTTCTGGATAGGTAATACCCAACCTCACGCCACGATGGCCGAGCATGGGGTTAACTTCCATCATCTCCTTTACCTTGGTGAGGGTCTCTTCCTGCTTCGCAATGAGTTGCTTATCGAGCTGCTTTTCTATGATCTCGGCGACCGTGGTCGCTGTCTGCTCGATGGGCCTGAGGGTTTTTCGGGAGGAGGGATCGAGGTACTTCATCGACTCAGGGAGCCTGGCGATGGCAGAGAGGCAGGTGTTTACATCTTTGATCGTCCTCAGTTCCGAGGCCAGTTCCTCAACGGAGGGAAGGAACTCGTGGAGGGGCGGGTCGAGAAGACGGACCGTGACAGGAAGACCTTCCATGGCCTTGAAGATTTCTTTAAGGTCCTTCTTCTGCATGGGAAGGAGTTTGTTGATCGCCTCCATGCGCTTCTCCTTTGAGTCTGCCAGGATCATTTCCCGGACAATGGGAAGTCGGTCCACAGCATTAAACATCCTCTCTGTCCGGCAGAGACCGATCCCCTCGGCTCCCATCTGTCTTGCCTTGGCAGCGGTTTCAGGGGTATCGGCATTGGCCCGGACCCCCAGGGTTCGGATCTTATCCGCCCATTTCAAAAGAACGATCAGGTCGTCAGCAAATTCCGGATCGACCGTTGGAAGCTCTCCGAGAAAGACCTCACCCGTTGAGCCATCAAGGGTAATGAAGTCCCCTTCCTTGATGCGGATGCTTCCAATCATGGCTTCACGGGCCTTTGGATCGATGTGAAGTTCCTCCGATCCTGAGACGCAGGGCTTTCCCATGCCCCTGGCGACCACTGCTGCATGGGAGGTTTTTCCTCCTCGGCTCGTCAGAATCCCCTGGGAGGCGAAGAAGCCATGGATATCTTCAGGCTTGGTTTCCTCCCGAACGAGAATCACCTTTTCTCCCAGCTTTCCCAGTCTTTCGGCCTCATCGGCGTCAAAAACTGCCTTTCCAGAGGCTGCTCCCGGGGAGGCCGGAAGGCCGGTGGCCATCGGTTTCCCTCTGAATTTTGGATCGATCCGTCTATGGAGGAGCTGTTCCAGTTCCTGAGGCTTTAATCTCGATACGGCTCTCTCCCTGGAAATTAGTTTTTCATCGACCATCTCCACAGAGGTGCGGACGATGGCCTGAGCATTCATCTTTCCGTTGCGGGTCTGGAGGATGCAGAGTTTTCCTCTTTCCACGGTGAATTCAAAATCCTGGATTTCGTGGAAGTGTTTCTCCAGGGTCTTTCGCACCCGCTCCAGCTCCTTATAGGTTTTCGGCATCTCCTTCTTCATCTCCTGGATGGGCTTAGGGGTTCGAATCCCGGCCACGACATCCTCACCCTGGGCATTGATTAGATATTCTCCATAGAGAACATTTTCTCCTGTGCCAGGGTCTCGCGTGAAGGCCACGCCGGTTGCTGAATCGGATCCCATGTTTCCAAAGACCATGGTGCAGACACTGACCGCTGTGCCATTGGCCATCTCCGGAGTAATCTTGAACTCCCGCCGGTAATCGACCGCTCTCTTTCCCATCCAGGACTTAAAGACCGCATCGACGGCCAGCTCCAACTGCACCATGGGGTCTTTTGGAAAGGGTGCCCCGGTTGCCTTTTTGACGAGATCCAGACATTGCTTGCAGATATTCTTGAGGGCTTCTACATCGAGGTCCGTATCGTCAATGGCTCCGACCTTTTCCTTCACCTTGTTCAGGATCTGGTCAAATTCCTTTTCATCGATGCCTAAAGCAATCTTTCCAAAGAGCTGGATGAATCTGCGGTAGGCATCATAAGCGAACCGTGGGTTCGATGTCTTCTGAAGGAGTCCCTCAAGGGTGGCATCATTTAGACCCAGGTTAAGGATGGTGTCCATCATTCCGGGCATTGAGAGGGCGGCCCCGGATCGGACAGAGACCAGGAGGGGGTTCTTTGAATCTCCCAATTTCTTGCCCGCCTTCTCCTCAACGACCTTCAGCTTTGCCTTGACATCCTCCATCAGACCTTTGGGAAGTTTCTTCTTGTTCTCATAATAGTTGATGCAGGCCTCTGTCGTAATAATTAATCCCGGAGGGACCGGGAGACCCATATGGGTCATTTCCGCCAGGCCTGCCCCTTTTCCCCCAAAGAGTTTCTTGTTTTTTCCGTCCGCTTCCTCAAACAGATAAACATACTTTGTGCTTTCCATCCTGCTTCCTTTCCTTAATATCAGAAGTATCAGAATTAAAAAATTATGGTAACACCCTCATTTCGGATAAGCAAGTCAAGGAGCTGTGCTGGAGGAAGTGAAAAACTGAGCCAGGATCAATTAACTTGAAGAGGAGAAGCGGGAGGGCCTTTGAGAGGCCCTCCCAAGAGGTTAAATTCCAAAGAGAGATTCGTAGGCTTTCACGCCAGCCTGATACCCTGCCTCATCTTTCCCCCATTCCTGATGGCACCCATTGCAAGAATTTGGAACGACATTTTTCGGGTCTTTCTGGAACATCTCCAGACTTAAACGGGGTCTGATAATTCTAAAGTCGTGGTTGTGGATATCTCCAGCCTCTGCTGAAGAAGCTGTCTTTACCAGATGACAGGAGGAACATCGGCTGGTTCCTCTGGTTTCTGGAGCATAGTTATGCTTGGTGTGGATCCGGATCGCCCAAGGACTACCGAACTTTTTGTCTTTGCCGTGGCAGGAGAGGCAAAGGGTATTGTTGTAATCAGCTTTGATCAGTTGAGATCGACTGGGTCCACCATGCGGATTGTGACAATCAAAGCAGAGAACCCGAGCATAGAAATGGCCGCTCCTTTGAAAGTCGAGCCATTGCTGGTGATGGGATTTCGAATGGGCTTGTGGATCTCCCCAGATTCCAGGCTTAAACTGGTAATAGTTGGAGAGAGGATCTCCTATTTTATAGGGTTTGTTATCTTTATCGTTCCAGGGATACTCGAACGTTCCATTGGGGACGCTTACCCCTCTCGTGTGGCATTGGCCGCACACCTCCAGGCTTCGTTCATACGGCAATTTTCGGGGATGAATGATTTTTCCCTTGGTTCTGGGAGATTTGGCGTGTTCAGAGCCCGGGCCGTGGCATTTTTCACATCCAATATTGAGCTCCACATATTTGGATTCGTATCCCCGGTCAACCTTCTTCAGCTCGAGCCCCGTATTATGGCAGCCCGCGCAGCTCATTTCGAAGGATTTCTCCACAGCAGGTTGTTTGAGACTGCCGTCCTCAGTGTACCAATTCTGCAAGTTGTAGGGAATCCAGCGGGAAGTCGCCTGGTTCCACTGGAACGGGAGAATGTAATGATGATTACCAATCCTGACTTGATAGCGTTGCTTCCAGCCCCATCCCCCATAAGTCCTCGCCACATCATACGTGGCCTCTTTCGAAGGGTCTTTTGCATCCACTAAGGTGGCCTGATGAACGTCTCCAGGCCCGTCCTCCAATTTGACGATGACCTCCGGGATGTTTCCGGCTTTCAGTTTAAGGATACCCTTCCAATCGACCACGAGCGTATCGTTGGTGCGACTCAGGATCTGTTGAGATTTGTTGTGAAGGGTGTCTTTCCATATCTCGTAAATCGGCCTGTGACAGGCCATGCATTTCTTAGAACCAACATACGTCGCCTGAGCCATGGCCCACGTGGGGGCAAGGATTAAGAAAAGAAGAAAAAGTGGTCCTTTGAATCCGACTCCTTTCTTCATGAATCTGTTCTCCTTTCATTCTATGGGTAAGAAAGCAAACCTTTTCTGGCAAGGTCAATATGCTCCTCTCTCGTGATGTGAGGATGATGGCATCGGGTACATGATTTCAGACCATTTTCTCGCGCGATCTTTCCGCCCTCCAAAGCCTCTGCTCCCGTCATCATTTCCTGATATTTCTCGCCAGGACCATGACAGGCTTCACAACCCACGTTCTCTTCTTTGTAGGTCTTCTTTTCTGGGTCATATCCGGTGGCATGACAGGGAGTGCATTTTGTTTTATCTTTTTCACTCTGGATAAGCGAAAAGGCTTTTCGAGCCATGGGAGATTTCCTCCAGGCATCGATATGCTTCTTATGGAGACTTTCGTGGCATCCGATGCAGGAGTCGGAACCCATGTAAGCGAATTCCTCCTGGACAAAAACAGGCCTCGCTTTCGGCGATGCTTCTTCCGGCAAGGCAGGCGCTGTCTTTTCCCAACTTCGAATGTAGGCCACCAATTGATGGATCTGTTCTGGATTCAACGGCCCTCCTTCTTTGTCACCGAGGGCTACCATTCCCGTTCTTGGGATTCCCCGTTCGATGATCTTGTAAAGGATCGGGTCATCCACCGTTTCAAGATATTTCTTGGAATTGATCGCTCTGATTCCTTTCTGGGGGCCTCCTGCCTCACCATGGCATCGGGCACAGTGAGTCCGGTAGAGCTTTTTCCCTTCTTCAGCAGCCTTCAGCCTCATCTGTTCAGCCTCAACCGCCACCCGCCGGGGTTCCAGGAGCCAGTACACAGACAAAAAGGCAGCGATGGCTACTGTCAATATGGTGGCTAAGAAAATCCTCTTTTTCATCGGTTTCTCTAACCCTTGACTAACTGGGAGGGATCGAACTTGCTTCTTTCGACCGGACTGGCCCGATCGATCACCAGGTTTCCTGCAACAATTTGAAGTTTGTAAAGGTCCAAAGGCCGCGGGGGAGGCCCTTCAAGGACTTCTCCATTTTGGTTGAATTTAGCCCCGTGACATGGACATTCAAACTTCTTGATTATCTCATTCCAGTTCACGATGCAATGGAGATGAGGGCAAATAGCTGAAATTGCCATATACCCTCCTTCCGTCCTCAGAACGAAGGTCTTTTCCTTACGAAAGGGGACAATCTCGCCTGCTTTAAAATCGGCCACTTTGCCAGCGATAAAAACCGTTTCAACTTTGGGTCCCCTTCGTCTTGGCCAAAGAAACGCAAAAGTCCCGCCGATCAATTCAGCCAAAACGATAGTGGCTGCCCCGATCCAGGCATATGCCATCAATTTCCTTCGTGATATCGGCTCTTTATCCAACTGTGATTTTGGATCCATTTTGTTACTTGTCACCCCCATACTCATCTTCTCCCGTCAAGGGGAAAAGGAACAAGGTCTGTCACTTCCATGGGTAGACAAAACCCCAGTTTTCACCTCGAAAGAGGGAGCCGATGAGAGTAAAAATCAGCGCTCCGAAAACGAATAACGTGAATAGATAGACCAACACCCGCCGTTTCTCTCCTCCAATAAAAATCCGATTGAAAAGAGTCATGAAACGGGTTGTGGGTTTTCGATCGACATAAGGAATCATAATCAGCCAGGCCACAATGAGCAGAGGAATAATAATGGCGGGGATCACGGGTTTATTTGTGTAATGAATCAACTCCTGAATTCCCGTAAAATACCAGGGTGCCTTACCCGGGTTGGGAGTTACCAGGGGGTTTGCCAGATCCTCCAGAGGAGCATCAAGAAAGAGGGAGACAATCAACAGGGCAAAGGTGACCGCCAGAGAAGAAATGGTTAAGAGGATGATGTAGTGTGGAAAGGTCTCCACCGTATCCTCCGGAGCCTTCTCCACCATAGGTGAGGTTCCATCCACAATCTCCATAATCCCGTAACTCTTATTGGGGTCCTTCACGAAGACTTTATCGTCACCTTTCTCGATCATGAGGCCTCACTTTTTTAATGAAGTTCGGAGTTCGGAGTGCTCATTATTTAGACTCCAAAGTCTGAACTTCGAACTCAAAAACCCAATTCTAAAGGGGTCCTGAGATTCCTCCGTCTTTTCTCACCCTCCAGAAGTGAACCGCCATGAGAAGACCGCTTACAAACGGGAGCACAACACAATGGAGAACATAAAAACGAAGCAGAGCCTCATGGCCCACCTCATCCGCACCCAAAACAAAGAACCGAACATATTTGCCGATAAAGGGGGTATAGCTCATAATGGTTGTTCCCACGGTAATCCCCCAAAAGGCCAATTGGTCCCACGGCAGAAGGTATCCTGTATAACTGAGGCCAAGGGTCAAAACGAGAAGGCCAATTCCGATCACCCAATTAAACTCCCGGGGAGGTCGGTAGGAGCGGGTGTAAAATACCCTGACCATATGCAAAAAAACTGTTACCACCATTCCATGGGCAGCCCATCGATGCAGGTTCCTTAAGATCTTGCCATTGAATATGAGGGCGAGCGCCTGCATGTCGAAATAGGCCCTTTCGATGGAAGGTGTATATTGAAACATCAAGAGAATGCCGGTGATCGTGAGAATGATAAAAAGAAGACAGGAGATGCCTCCCAGGCAGAAGGTATAGGAAAGGCGAAGGCCATGGCGTTTCATCTTCGCCGGGAAGATATGAAGGAAGAAGTTATGATAGATCACCATTGATCTTTTCAGATCGGTGTCGGGTATTCCCGTTCTGAAGATCGAGCGCCATACCGACGATTCTGAAATACGTTGAAAGATCCTTTTCTTCATCCCTTTTCTTCTCTGTAGTAGCTTGATTCCCTGTGGTATTCTTCCATCGTTATTGCCCCGGTCGGGCACCTTTTGGAGCACAACCCGCATTGAATACATCGGGATTCTTCTTTGATCATGGCTGTGCCCAGGTGGAGTTTCCCAGCCTCTTCCAGAGATGTTCCATAGAGGGCTCTGATGTAAGCTGAGAGCCTGTCATCCCCTTCGATCTCATCAAGCCG
>DATIGG010000528.1:0-3569 GCA_035454825.1 Thermodesulfobacteriota bacterium
AGCCTGATGAAAATCGGCCTCCTGGTTGGACCGATTGTCCATAACCATCGCCACCCTCGGATTTTCAGACATATTAGCATATTTCCGAGTGGCACGGGTCGTAGCGAACAGCAGGTGTTTCAAGTCATTCGTCGCCACAAAGGCGACGAGGTTGCCATAAGGTTCTCCTTGACTCTGTGTAGCCAGGACCGCCAGCCTTTGCGAGAAAAAAAGGTCCTTCAGGAACTTTTTCAATTGTGGTGTCTTTTCCATCTGAATGGCCCTCCTAACCTTTCAAGAAAACGATTGGCAATGGCCAGATGCTGTATCCTCCACTCTTTTCCCAGGCGATCGATTTGATAAATCATGATCTTCATGCGGGGGTTTTTCTCAAAAAAATTAGGTGATTATAAATAAATGTCCATTAAAGTGCTTTCCACGTCCTGCACCTTGACACCCCATGACGGCTTGGATATTATTTTTACACTTATCATTTATCTTGGCAATCCTATCAGATCCATCTGGTGAAATAAAGTGGAAATTCGCTCGGATCTCAAGAATAATAAATAATTGTGCGACAAAGTCCAATCAGGATGCATTGATTTCATGTCACATTCCCTGTCTGGTGAAAATCGATTCATAGATGCGGAGGCAACAATAAGAAACATCTTTTGGGGGAGGCGAAATGAGCGATAAGCCGTTATCCCGATTTAGGGAAGAGGTCTCGATCGTTCTGTGCGGTGAAGCGGGTCAAGGGATTCAGACGGTCGAACACATTCTTACGCAAACACTTAAACTCTCGGGGTATCATGTCTTCTCGACAGAAGAATACATGTCGCGGATCCGAGGGGGCAGTAATTCAACGCTGGTGCGTGTTTCATCCAATCGAGTGTCGGCGCCGGTGGACCGAATCGATTTATTGATCCCATTCAGTTCAGGTGCCATCGGTCACGTTCAGGATAGAATTTCGCCCATGACAATCCTCCTGGGAGAGAAGAAAATTTATGGAAAGGAATATCAAGGGGAGAGAGCGATCGATGTCCCTCTGTCTCAGATTGCCTCAGAGGTAGGAGGACCCATCTATTCGAATACTGTCGCTGTGGCCTTGCTTGCTGGGCTTCTTAAGGTGGAAAGGGAAGTTTTCGATCGTTACCTCAGACAACATTTTACTGGAAAGGATGAGGCCATCATCCAGAAGAACTTTGAGGCGGCGAGAAGAGGGTACGGGGTGAGCGATGAATTATTACGAAATGGCACACTTCAAATCGATCTTGTCAAGCACAATGAAACCAAAGATGAAATCCTGATCGATGGCGTAGAAGCTTTGGCCATGGGGGTCGTCGCCGGGGGATGTAATTTTCTTTCCTTTTATCCCATGTCTCCCTCGACGGCGGTTGCCGTACTCCTTGCACAGCATTCGAAGGAATTTGGAATCATTGTTGAACAAGCAGAAGATGAAATCAGTGCCATGAACATGGTGATCGGGGCTTGGTATGCGGGGGCGAGGGGTTTGGCTTCCACCTCCGGAGGGGGTTTCGCTCTCATGGTGGAAGGACTCAGCCTTGCAGGAATGATCGAGTCCCCGTTGGTAATCCACCTCGGTCAGCGACCTGGCCCAGCAACAGGACTTCCGACAAGGACAGAACAAGGAGAACTCCTTTTTGCCCTCCACGCAGGGCACGGAGAATTTCCGAGAATCATCTTGGCCCCTGGAACGATCGAGGACTGTTTTTATTTGGCTCAGAAGGCCTTTAACCTCGCGGATCAATATCAAGTGCCCGTTTTCATCCTGACGGATCAATACCTCCTTGAGTCTCACTACAACATCCCCTCCCTCGATCCAACACGAACCCCTTTAGAAAAGCATGTTGTCGAAACGAAGCAAGGATATAAGCGTTACCAGCTTATGGAGGGTGGACTTTCCCCTCGGGGGATTCCTGGATTCGGGGAAGGGCTCGTAGTGCTTGACAGCGATGAGCACGATGAGGAAGGCCATATCACGGAGGATCTTGGTCTGAGGACCAAGATGGTCGATAAACGTTCTAAAAAGCTTGATCTTTTAAGAAGGGATACCATCCCTCCTGAACTCATCGGACCTCAGAATTATGAGACTCTCATCATCGGTTGGGGATCAACCTATCACGCCATCCGTGAGGCCCTCGAAAATTTAGCGACCAAGGGCGTTGCCTTCCTCCATTTCAAGCAGGTCTATCCTTTGCATCCGGATTCAATTGCCTACTTCAAAAAGGCGAAAAGAACAGTGATCGTTGAGAACAACGGATCCGGTCAATTTAGTCAACTCATCCGGCTTCAGACCGGATTTAACATGGATCGGGAAATTCTTAAATACAATGGCTTACCTTTTTCTGCAGGGGAACTGGAAGAGAAGGTGAAGTCGGTTCTGGATTAGGAGGGGAGTCGATGGATACGAAATGGTTTGATATGGGAGAGATCGATATCGCCTGGTGCCCAGGTTGCGGCAATTTGGCTATCCTCAATGCCCTGAAGCAGGCACTATCGGAATTGGAGATTAAACCTGAGAAACTCGTGGTAGTTTCCGGTATCGGTCAGGCGGCAAAAGCGCCCCATTATTACAAATGCAACCTCTTCAATGGATTGCACGGGCGATCCTTGCCTGTCGCAACCGCTATTAAAGCGGCCCATCCCCAATTGATCGTCATTGACGAGAGTGGAGATGGTTGCATGTATGGCGAAGGAGGGAATCACTTCATCCACGGCATCCGGAGAAATCCGGACATCACCAACATCGTTCACGACAATATGGTCTATGGTTTGACAAAAGGGCAGGCTTCACCCACGAGTCTCCAGGGATTCAAGACACCTGTTCAACGGGATGGAGTTTTCCAAGAAGCGTTCAACCCCATTGCTCTCGCGATCAGTTTGGGTGCATCCTTTGTTGCACGAGCCTTCGCAGGCGATACCACCCAAACGAAAGATATCCTCAAAAAGGCAATTTCTCATAAAGGGTACGCTCTGGTTGACATCCTTCAGCCCTGCGTGACCTATAACAAGTTGAACACTTATCAGTGGTTCAAGACAAATACGTATTATATCGATACTTCCCATGATCCTTATGATCGGATGGAAGCCTTTCGAAAAGCATTGGAGGTGGAAAAGCTACCGCTTGGCGTTTTTTATCTCAATCCTAAGCTCACCTTTGAAGAGAGATTGAGTGTCTATCAGGAAAACAGAGATCCTCTGTATACGAGGACCCCGGATTTCGATAAGCTCTCTGAATGGATTCATTCAAAAAGAGGAATTTGATGTAACTCCGAAGAATTCCTGAAGAGAGTAGAAGAGAAAGAGTCACTCTGTCCCAATAGATAGAAGAAATGCAGATCACTGGGGTAAGATAGAAAATAGAGTCTTAATGTTTACGATATTAAAGGGTAGTCTTTTCTTCAAAACATGCCTCTGGCAGAGTCGAAAGATCCAGCCCCTCATAAAACCTTTCGACCTTCACTGAGAGTTCCATAATCGTTCCTACGAGAGGCTCCGGAAGATACAGGGTTGTCCGGGCGACTTCATCTTCATAAAGATTATGCTGCAAATAGGCAGGAGTTTCCTCG
>DATIGG010000529.1:0-7798 GCA_035454825.1 Thermodesulfobacteriota bacterium
GTATGATCCATTCCCAGGGTAACGTTTGTAATAGGCGCAATCAGGGCTCCCCCCAGTCCTGCAAGAAAACATCCAATCACAAAAACAAAGGCAAAAACCCAACTCACATTGATGCCCACGGCACCCACCATCTCTCGATCCACGGCTGCGGCCCGGGAGATCTTCCCAATCTTCGTCTTATTGGTGAGGAACCAGAGTCCAGTGGCAACCAGGGGACCGATCATGAGGAGGAAGATATTATAAATGGGAATCGGAAAGTTTCTTGATGGGATGGGGCCTTTGAAAGCCTCTGGCATGGGCACGGTCCGGTATTCCCCGCCCCATATCATCTTGACGATATCTCCAAAGACCAGGGCGAAGGCAAAGGTCAAGAGAAGGAGCATCAGGTGCTCCCTCTCGTAGAGACGGGAAAAAATTCCTCTCTCGATGATCAGGCTGAGAATGGCAACTCCCAGGGGGGCAATCAGGAGAGCCATCCAGAAACCGGTTGCTCCCCCTCCAAACAATTTTGAAACACTGTAGGCCATGAAGGCTCCAATCATATAGAGGGAACCATGAGCGACATTGGGAATCCGGAGCACTCCCAGGATGAGGCTCAAACCAGAGGTGACGATGAAGAGAATCGTTGTCCTGCTCAACCCCACCAGGATCTGACAGAGAACATTGGGAGGGCAGAGGGAGTACAACAAATCAACCATTTGAACTCCAATAGACGCACATCCCCGTCCGAATCCCCCCTTTACGAAAAGGAGGGGATTTGAGATCAATCAAAATCCCCCTGAATCCCCCTTTTTCAAAGGGGGAGGTTAACATCGAAGGCCGCTTGCAGGCTGCCTCAAAATCCCGCCTCAGGCGGGATCCGGGCGGAGTCCGGACGAAGCGTAGATTTTTACAATCCGCAATCTAAAATTTGAAATCCGCAATCCTTTGGCTACTTCCTCAGAGCCTTGACCTCATCGCAAGACATCATGTAATCTTTCGCGGGAACGGTCACAATGTCTGACGCGGTGAGAAATTCATATTGGGGAGACTTTTTGGTCACGCCAAAGTACATGGGCAGGAGGAGCTGATGGTCGCAACCGCGCATTTCCAACTTCCCGACAGGGCTATCGATGACCATGCCCTCAAGGGCATCGATGAATTTCTCCCGATCGATCTTGCCCGCCTTCTCAAAACTTTTCACAAATAATTCACCGGTTGCATACCCGTACAACGCACCCACCTTGGGATACCGGTTGTAGACTTTTCGAAACTCCTCTACAAAGGCCTTGTTTTCAGGGGTCTCAGGATAGTAGAAATGGTAGTTCGCGGTGCCGTAAACGCCTTCAGGGGCATCTGCTCCCTGAGGAGCAAGCGTGGAGTGCTCTGTAGCCGTATGCTGATAGAAAGGGATCTGTTTGTTCAAGCCGGTTGCCTTCGCCGCCTTCTGAAAGTTCACCATGCTGGCCCCGCCCGTGGCCACGATGATAAAATCAGGCTTGGCAGCCATGATGGCAGTAATATAAGGGGTCAATTCAGGCTCTCCTACTTTCCACCAGGTCTGTCCAAGCAGTTGCACCCCGGGTTTCGCCTTCTTCAATACGTTCCAGAGGTCATCCGCAATGGCATGACCATACTCGTAGTCATCCCCTGCAATCCAGTACTTGGTAAAAGGTTTCTTTGCGAGGGCAACTCCTGCAGCCCTGCCTGCCATCTGGGTATTTTCGGTTATACTGAAAACGTACCGATGCCCCTTTTCAACCGTGATTTTGTCACTCTTGGAGAAGGTCACGACGAATGGGATCTTCTCCTTCTTGGCAAAATCAGAAATCGCCAGCGCTGTGGCGCTGTTGATCGTTCCCATCAGGATATCCACCTCTTCTTTCATCACCAGTTCCTTGGCCATGGCCAACCCAATGTCCGGCTTAAATTTCTCATCCCGGGTTGTGAATTCAATCTTCTTTCCCAGGACACCGCCTTTGGCGTTCACTTTGTCAATAACCATCTTGAATCCATCGCGGACGTCATAAGTGAACGTTGTCGGAGGCCCTGAGTAGGTATCCACAATGCCAACTTTGATAACATCTGCTCCATACAAAACTGTCGCACTTAAGAGTCCAGCCAGAAGAATAGCCAATCCCATGAGTCTTCCCCTTTTCATATGAACCCCCTTTTCTATGAATTCTTGAATCACTTTAGGAGAGTTTAAATCATATAAAATTCTTAGTCAACACGTTTTTGAAACACCACCTCACACAAATTTCTGTTGTTTCGAATGATAAAAATATCTTGCCATGTGAGGGTTAATGAGATATCCTTTTATTTACAAAAGGAGGTAATATTATGACAAAAAGCACTGTTTCTTCAGCGGATTTTGTAAAGGCCCTTGAGACTGGGCGACCGCCCAACATCAAGAAACTCTTCCCTAACTCGAAGGCTTTGATCGTGAGTGGAAAGGTGATAGACCGGGCCATGATCACCAAAGGAAAAGCGATCGTCATGGCTGCCAATGGCCGAAACCAATTTGTCGTCCGGGGTGCCCTTCGGGCAGCCCAACAGGCCAATGCAGCCCTCATCATTGAAATTGCCAAATCCGAGGGAGGTACCAAGGCCTATTGTGCGGTTAACTTCTGGAATATGGCCATGCAGGTCGATGCCATCTGCAATGAGCTCGGCATCACCATTCCAGTTGCGATCCATGCGGACCACTATGGGATCAAGAATGACAAGGACCTTGCCGTGGCGAAGCTTGAAGTGCCGACCCTGTTTGAAGCGGGCATGACCTCCATCGCTATTGATGCCTCCCACCAGCCTGACGATAAGAATCTGCTGGCCAATATCGCAATCAATCCTTATATCCCGAAATGGGCTGGCCTCGAGACAGAGGTCGGTGAAATCAAAGGGGAAGAAGGTCTCTCCACCGTGGAAGAAGCCGTCTTCCTCATCCAGGGGCTCAATGCCCATGATATATTCCCTGACTGGATCGCCCTGAACAACGGAACAACTCATGGCATCGAATTGAAAGATTCGGGGATTCAGGTCCAGTTGACCACAGATATTCATAAGGCCATAGAAAAGTATAAAGTTTCAGGAGCTCAGCATGGAACTTCCGGGAATAGTTCCGAAAGACTCCGTCAAATTGCGGCTAAAACCCATACCACTAAAGCCAATGTCGCCACAGCCCTTCAGATGATCTCATGGGGTGTTCAGGTAAATGACTATGGAAATGCCATTTTGGATGCCGCTGGAAATTTCAGCAAGGTGAAGGGAGAAGGGGTCTCTGAAGAGATGTGGGCAGAAATGGTAACCTATGCCCAATCGAAAAGTTGGAAGAAGGGGGACTATAAAAACCTCAACCTCCCCTTCGAAAATAAGCTGCTCGCTCAACCCAAAGAAATCAGGGACCGAATGGTCAAAGGAGTAGAAGAATTTGCTTACAAGATGATGACAGAGGTCTTGCATTCCCAGGACACCGCTTCCCTCGCTATTGAGACGATTCTTAAGGCAGGCTCATACGATCCTGGTCCTAAGGTCACCCGGATAGAAGATCCTGCAGAATGGACGGAGAGCAAGATCGTGGAAAAGGCCTCCCGCCTTGGAAGCAGTAAAGTACCCGCAGGGAAATTCGACGATTGAGAGCCACCTCTCTGCCAGCAGGAGACTGTGTCGCATCTCTGTTGATGGTTCGACATGCTCACCACGAACGGACATGGGCACCCTAAATCTCAATTACTTAGCCGTTCGTCCTGAGCGTGTCGAAGGACGGATGGCAAATGACGACACAGTCTCCACGGGAGAGCAAGCCGAGATATCTAACCACCAAAGGCACTGTCCGGTTTCTTGATCCTCAGCAAAAAGGACGAAAGGAGGATCAGAAGGAAGACGCTGCCACCTATCCCTGAGAACACCCATTGCAGCCCGAACTGCTGGGCAATGAATCCTGAAACGGTTGAGGCAAAGGAACCAAGGCCAAAGGCCACGAAGAAAAAGATTCCAAAGGCCGTTCCCCTCATCTCAAGGGTGGTATATCGAGCTAAAAGGGTATTACTCATTGGCTGGAGGAAAAAGTTCAGGAAAAAAAAGATCAGACCGAAGAACAATAACAGGAGGTTCGTTGTGAATGACATGGCCAGGATGAACGGAAAGGAGAGGAGGTTAACAAGGAGAAATCGTCTCTCCAGATGGAGTTTCTGAGACAGAATTCCCCCAACGAATTGACCGAAGACCCCCATAAAAAGCACGATCGCCGAAAGCATCCCTCCGATTGCAACGTTATCCAGGGAGAAAAGATGGAAGGAGGTCTGTTCTGATAAACAGGTGGGCAGAAAAGTGATGGACCCGACAAAACTGTAGTTGATCATGATGTTAATCAAATAGAGGCAAATCAAAGGAAGAGAGAAATAGTTCTTAAGCCTTTTGGGGAAAGCGATCCGGGAGGAGGTTGGGTTGCGTATTTCAATCTCCTTCCTTAAAGACATGTCAACAAACAGGGCCCAGACAGAAAGGGCAATTCCCGGAAGAGCAAACCAGAGATAGCCGTGGCGCCATCCAAACCGGGAAGCAATCAATCCCACCATGAATGGAGCCGTTGCCAATCCAAGGTTACCTGCTGACCCGTGAATACCCAGAGCTTTTCCATATTCCCGCACCTTTCCAGTAATCAGGGCGTTTGCAAGAGGATGATAGATACTCCCTGCGGCCCCAAGAAAAGCGAGTCCCATGGCAAAGGAAAATAGGTTTGAAGAAACCCCAACTTCAATCGAAGCAAGGGACAAACCTAAAAAACAAAGGAAGTAAAGCCTTTTGGGTCCCAAACGGTTGTACATCAAACCTACAGGAAGAGCACCGAGCCCATAGGTGAGATTCATAAGATTGCCAATCAATCCCAGGCTCAGGTAATCAATTGAAAACTCCTCTTGTAAAAGAAGAAGCACAGCCGGATAGATTAGAAAAAACCCATGATTGAGGGCGTGGGAACAGCCCATTAGAGATACGATCCTCTTTTCGTCACGGGTCATCAGAGAACCTCGTTCTATCAAGAATCTTGAGGATTCAAGGATTCAAGGGTCCGAGGGTTCAAGTGTTTAATTCTTTATCCTTTGGCCCTTTCAACCCTTTGAATAAGACCTCTCTCCTACTTTTTGAGTCTTCATCATTCCTGAGCAGTTCACTCGAATCCTTGAATCCTTGACCCCTTGAACCCCAACTCTTCTAACCGAATCTCTCGGACATGATTCATTAACTCAACGGGAAGATCACAAAAATGATCACATCCCAAATAGAATGAGAGAGAATAACCGGAATTAAACTTTGCTCCCGCTGATAGAGCCAGCCCCAGAAGAGACCGCAGAGGGCGGCTGCAAGCAGAAGAATAAAATTCAGGGCAACGATATGAACAAGGGAATAAACGGCCGCTGTAAGAAGAAGCCCTGCTGCCGGGCCCAGGCGCTCAGTGAGCGATCTTTGCACAAAACCATGCCAGTAAATCTCCTCAGCAGGCCCCATGATGAAGAAGAGAAGAAATCCGATCGCAGGGAGGCTGAGCTGGGTCCTATTGAAATAGACGTTTGAGATCTCTTTTGAGGCAAATGGGAAAAGGAGAGTTGAGAATTCCTTTCCTAACCAGAATATCCCGTAAAGCAAAATGGCCGACAGAGGACCGAGCCAGAGATGGCTTAGCTTAAAACAGAAAAGGGTTCTCCAGTGATTTCGACTCCATTTTAATCCGAGGAGAGCTAAAACCGAGGCGGACAAGCTGAGTTTGAACCAGAAGTTTCCGAAAGGCAGTGCAAAGGTGAAAAACCAGAGGGCAAAGGCCAGGGGCAAAGTCCAAAAGACAGGGCGAAGGGGAGATGGCATCAGACGAATCTTTCCAGGACAATGGCAATGACGAAGAGAACACCAAAAGCGCCATCCAGTTGAGCCGTTCGGGCATCGGCATCATCCGGGACCTCTTTTCGCAACATCCTTACAAGTGTGAGGCCCAGCGGTAGAGAAAGAAAGGTGAGAAAACTCCAAAAACTGAGCAGACCGCATAGAATCAGAAGCAGGGTGGCAACATATATCCCCATCAACAGGAACTGATAAAGCCAGACGGCCCATCGCCTTCCCAGTAAGGTCGCCATCGTATTAATCCCTACTCGGGAGTCAAACTGAATATCGCGGATATTATTGGCAAGAAGAACGAGAGCAACGAGGATGCCAATAGGGATCGAAATCCAGACCGCCTGAAAGCTAAACTCGCCTCTCTGCACGTAGTAGGCCCCGCTGACGCCAAGAGGACCCCACTTGAAAAAAACCGAAGGCTCTCCCAAGGCGACATATTTCAGGGTAATGGGACGGGCCGTATACAAAAGTCCTGTCAAGAAGCCTATGAACCCGAACAGAAAGATGGGCCAACCCCTGACAGTTGTCATATAGATTCCAACGACCAGGCTGAGGGCGAAAAGGAGCAACGCCATCCACAATACCTGCGAGGGCCGGAGCATCTTCTGGATAAGCACTCTTGCCTCATTTCCGTAGCTTCCAGGGACTTCCACGGTATCGATTCTCTGCCTGTAATCAAAATAGTCGTTGATCACATTCGACCCACCGTGAAGAAGGACCACTCCTAAAACGGTCAGAAAACAATATCCCCAATGGATGGGCCCATGGAGGGAAGCCAGCGCTGTTCCCACGCTCGCTGAAATGGCCGAGAGCAGAAAGGACTGCGGTTTCATGGTCATCGACAACGCTTTGAGCATCGAACCACCACTCCTGTGATACTTACGAAATGATTGACGACTCGACATTTTGTAACCGTCGAGATCCCCCCTGTCAATAGAAAGGAGAGGCAATTGGAGGCATTTAGGAGGGAAACCGCTATCTTCCTCCCTCGTTCAAAGGGGAGGTCCCTCCCCGCTTCCCCTCCAAGGGAGGCAGAGCCTGCCCCGTACGCGATACGGGGGAGGGGGATGGGGTATCTGCCGGAATAGTATTTCATTGACAGAGGAAATATTATTTGTTAACCTTCAATCTCAATTAGGTTGACAATCAATATTTCGACCAATAGAGGTGTTTCATGTCCGTTGAAAAATTGAGGTGGACGGTACTGGCGTCGTTGATGGCCGCCTTAACGGCCGTGGGTGCCTACATCCATGTTCCGATTGGACCTGTGCCCATTGTCCTCTCGACTCTTTTTGTTCTCCTCTCCGGACTTCTTCTCGGAAGTCGCTGGGGGCTTATCAGTATGGGTGTTTACCTTCTGGTGGGAGCCCTCGGCATTCCTGTCTTTGCAGGAGGCAAAGGAGGATTCGCTCATTTCTTTGGACCCACAGGAGGTTATCTTTTCGGCTATGCACTTTCAGCCTGGGTGACAGGTCTCATCTCGGAACGCTCCCGCGGTTTCCTGGCATTGGACATCCTTGCCGTTACGTTTGGATCACTTGTCATCTATCTCCTCGGAGTTCCCTGGCTTAAAACGGTTGCGAAGATGTCATGGGAAAAGAGTTTCGTGGTGGGTATGATTCCCTTTCTCATCGGCGATGCCGTCAAAGGGGTAGTGGCTCTCATTCTGGCTCGGTCCGCACGGCCCATGCTGAATCGCCAGATGCAAATCCAAAAAGAATAAAAAAACGCGACTCACCGCAGAGGCGCAGGGGACGCAGAGAGGAATATTCTTATGGAGAATCGGGAGATACCGATTCTCCATAAGGCCTGCGGCCTTTGGCAATAGCCCCTTAGTGGATTCACATCGACAAAAAATTGTCGATAAGGTTACGCCGCAATACGAGTAATTTCGAAAATCTTTCGCATTTCGGTCTGGATGTTTTCGTAATGG
>DATIGG010000530.1:0-9970 GCA_035454825.1 Thermodesulfobacteriota bacterium
GTAAGTCCAGCCATCACCTCATCGAGTAAGAGGAGTTTGGGCTCTGTGGCCAAGGCCCTTGCCAACTCTACCCGCTTTCGATGAGGAAGCGTGAGACCCGTTGCCAAGGTGTCTATTTTCTCTTTCAATCCTACAAACTCGATCGTTCTCAACGCCTTTTCTGTTGCTTCCTTGGTCGTCTTAATCCGGTTCAAGGCGGCCACGATAACATTGTCCAAAACGGTCAATTGAAGAAAGGGCTTCACAATCTGAAAGGTCCTCACCAGGCCCTTTTGACAGATCTGGTGAGGTTTAAGATTGATCAATGTTTCTCCTTCGAACACGACCTCCCCTGAATCGGGTTTAAGAAAACCCGTTATCGTATTAAACAGGGTGGTCTTCCCGGCTCCATTCGGTCCAATGATTCCCAAGATCTCATCTCTTTCTAAATCCAAAGAGAGATTGGAGACCGCTTTAAGACCGCCAAAATTTCTGCTGACTCCTTTCAACTCCAAAAGGGACAATCCGATTCCCTCCTGTCCTCATAAGTAAAGTGTCAGTGTGAGTGGCAGTAACTAACTAACCTCTTCTTGGCCTCATCAGATAGGGAAACAAGGCTTTCTTAATATATGCGTAAATCCCTCTCGGGAAAAATAAGACCGAGGCGATGAGTAAGAAGCCGTAGATCACAATATGAAGTCCCTCAAAGCCTGCCTTCGCAAAGAAACTGCGAGAAATTTCAGCAAGCGGGGTGATGAGAAATGACCCAATCAAAGGGCCAAACAAGGTCCCCAACCCCCCGATGATGGGCCGGAGAATGATCTCAATGGATAAGGCCATGGACATAATGCTCGTGGGATGAAGGTAAAAGATATAATTGGCATAAAAGGTTCCAGCCAGGGCTGTCATAAACGAACTGATCCCGAGAGCGATCATCTTATACTTAAAGCCATTGACTCCGATGCTCTCGGCTGCATCCTCATCCTCTCGCAGGGCGACAATGTAACGCCCCAATTTTGAGAGTTCAATTGCTCTCACCACGACGAGCGAAAAGACCACAAACCCTAAACTGATATAGTAATAAGGCATATTCCCTTTGAACTGGAAATTCGCCAGTGCCGGTTTAAAGTCGATGAAAAGCCCCATGAATTGGCCGAGGGGCTTAAGATGCAATGCGAAGAGTCTCCCGATCTCTGCAAAGGCAATAGTAATGAGGACGAAATAGACGTTTCGAAGCCCGAACCGAAAAGCCAGATAACCCATGATCAAACTGATGAAGGTGGCTCCCAGGCCTCCGATCAACATTCCCACCCAGGGAGAAAGACCGAGGTTTGTGGCCAGCACGGTGGAAACATAGGCACCAATTCCCACATAAAGGGAGTGGCCGAGGGAAATATTTCCGGTATAACCGGTAAGAATGTTCCAGCATTGACCGAGGTACGCATAATAAAAAATGAACACAAAGATACCCAGGAGATACTGGCTCAGGAAAAGCGGGAGCAACAGAAGAGTCAAAAGAATGAGCCCGAGAAAGAGATAAATTCTGACCATCCTTTTTATCTCCCGAAGAGGCCCTTGGGCTTGAAGAGGAGGATTAAAACCATCAAAGAGAAACTGACGATCTGTTTCAGTGAGCTTGGAAGAAAGATGGTGGCCACGGATTCTGCAACCCCTACGATGAGCCCTCCCACCATCGCCCCCATGAGGCTTCCCATTCCTCCCAGGATGACAATGATGAAAGAGATCATTGTAAATGGAGGGCCGGCATGGGGTGCGATAGGCATCAGGGGGACAAGCAAGGCTCCCGCAGCTCCGACACAGGCTGTCCCGATTCCAAAGCAGATGGCATAAACCCGGTTCACGTCAGTGCCTACCAGCAGGGCGCCCAGTCGATTATCGGCTGAGGAGCGGATGGCCTTTCCGATGTCTGCATATTTCAGGAATAAAAAGACCAGGGCTGTGATCAGGATGGAAATAAGGAAGGCAAGAAGCCTCGGGACATCAATCATGACCTCTCCGATCCAGATCGAGCTTAATGCAAATTTGCTGGCAGGGCTGCGGTAATCCGGCCCCCAGATCAGTCGGGCGCCGTTTTCGAAAATAAGGGCGGCTCCGATCATGGGGATCACCTGCATGGCCTCCGGGAATTCAATGATTCGATTGACCACTGTTCTCTGAAGAACGTACCCGAAGATGAACAATACCCCCGCACTCACAACCAGCGAAAAGAAGGGATCGATCCCTGTGAAAACGAGAATCGTATAGGCAATGTACATCCCCCAGACCATCATCTCACCATGGGCGAAGTTGATGACCTTCATCACGCCAAAAATAAGGGAGAGGCCTAAAGCGATCAGGCTGTAGACCCCTCCCATCAAAAACCCGCTGATGATGAGCTGGAGAACGAAGGCGAGGTTCATGACATTCGCTCAGTCATGTCCGATCTATCCGCAGGGATAAGGTGGTCTCTCCTAAGAAAACTTGAACCTGCCTGCCGGTAGGCAGGGCGGCACCTTTGAGCGAAGAGCTATAGAGCAACCATCCTTAAAAGGGCCCATTCAGCAACATCCTTCGGTTGTTCCCCTCAAATAATCCGCATTTCAAGGTTTCGGAGGGGAGACTGCCCTGTCCCTGTCCAAAGACAAAGGGGTTACGGGTCATGATTACCGTTTCCAGAGGGGCGGGGTGGGAAAGATGTAATCCGCTTGCGCAAACCCCTTGGGCATGACGACTTTGACTTCACCCTTTTGAACCTGCATGAAAGCCGTATTCGCACCCGTGTTGTCCCCATTGGGCGTGAATTGCACAGGTCCTCCAACCATGATCTCCTGCTTGTAATTTGTTGTCCTCAAGGCTTCCACAAGGGCCTCGGGCTTAGTCGACTTCGCCCTTTCCAGAGCGTCTGCAATCACCATAATCGCCAAGTAACCATATCCCGAATTTCCATCCAGGTATTTCCCGGGATAGAGCTTGCCAAACTTTTCATTGATCTCCTTGAATCTGGGGCTCTTGGGATTTGGCCATGGCGCATTATCCAGCACGTAGTCAGCCAGCGGCCCCATGTCCCTGATAAACTCGGGTTCATACCACCCCGGGCTTCCAGGCCCAACAATCCCCATCAGTTCCACCCTCTGCTTGAACAGTTCTCGGACCAACAGTTTGGCATCCCCTGATCGAGCTACCGGGCAGAGAATATCCGGTTTGGCTGCTTTAATCTTTGCAACTTCGGCAGAAAGGTCCTGGACGCCAAGCGGATATTCGATGTGTTCCACGATCTCCGCATCAAAGGATAGTTTCTTGGCCTTCACGTAGTCCACAAAGGCCTTCCCCTGAGACCGGCCGAAGAGGTCCCCGGCGTTCGTCACAGCGATGCGTTTAATGGCAACTTTCTTCTCTTTCACAATAGTCTCGAGAAATTCTCCGATATTCTTGATCAGCGTAGTTTGGGTCGTAAAGCAACGGAACGTGTATTTGAACCCTCTCTGGGTTACAGCATCCGCGGCCGCGACGTCAATGACAAAAGGAACTCCTCTGGCCTCACAAAGCGTACCCATGGCAATGGCAACGCCGCTCAGAAAGGGTCCCGTAATGCAAACCGCCCCTTCCTTGATCAGGCGCTCTGTCTCGGAACGGCCCACTTCTTCTTTTGCTTCGCAGTCTCCGAGAAGGAGTTTCAGCTTCGCGCCCCCCAGGGATTTAATCCCGCCTCTGGCATTGATGTCGTCCACGGCGAGTTGATTGGCCCGGCGATCGGCGATCCCGAGATCCGAGATCACGCCTGTTGCAGGCTGGACCGATCCGATAAGGATTTCCTTGGGTTGGGAACGGAGGATAGCAGGAACCCCAGAGACGGCAGTTGTCACCCCAACTGCGGCTGAAACCTTAAGAAAAGTCCGGCGATTCAATCTCTTCATAGGAATCTCCTTTCTATGATTTGGAACTCGTCCATTTAAATTAAGATTCTTTATATTCACAAACTCCTATCTGATTGTCAAATCTCTCTGGGCCGTTTGTGAATGCACTGCCTATGTTGATATTTTCTGGCTGTTTCAGGGAAGGTTGTTTTTCTTCGAAGGAGGCGCTTCTAAATTGTTCCAATCAACTTGTGTCGTGCAAGTACGGGGTAAACTCCAGCGGGGATCCAGATCGAAAAGACTGGCTCCCCATATCAAGTGCCCCGTGTCAAGCAAGGGGCAGGCTATGGCAGGCTTAATCAAGTCCGGAATGACAAAATTGCAGAGTCAAAGCTGATAGACCACACTGACCAGACTTACCTTGTTAAACCGAATTTTTCAATCCATTGGGGTTTCAATCCGATGAACACTTTGGCATTGTCTTCCTCAGGTTCTTCAGGTTCTTCTGGCTCTTCAGGCTCTTCAGGCTCATCCTCCTCATCCTTTTCCTCATCCAATCCGGGTCCTTTCACGTCCCCATTATCGTTGCTTTCCCCTAATAGTAAACGGCATATTGAACCTATATCGTGATCATTCCATGCTTTGCAAATAGGTGGCGTGGATAAGGAAATCGAGGCGAAGCACAGAAAGTAACTGCCCTCAGCTTTTGATTTGCCGAAATCCATTAGAATCAGAGTTAAACTAAAAAAGATGGACAGGACCAAAACAAGGGTAATCTTTGTCTTCATGACCCACTCTCCTTCGTTGATAGTAATCCGTCATGGCCAATGGGCCACCCACAAACCTTCAAAATCCCCCCTTCCCCCCCTTTAGTAAACGGGGGGAGGAAGGATTAGCGATTCATGAGAAATTATTTCGGTTTTCTTATGACCAGGACAGGGCAAGGGCTCTCGCGCAAAACTCTTTCTGCCGTGCTACCAAACAGGGCATGTTCCCAACCGCTGAGGCCATGGCTTGCCATAACAATGAGCTCGATACTATTTTCTTTGGCATAGCGTAGGATTTCAAAATAGGGTTTCCCTCGAAGCATCTTGGAATGACATGAAGTCAAATCCTGCCCCACTTCGCTGCAAAATTCTTTCAATTTCTTCTCGGCCTCGTTCCCCATGCTGTGAGCCACGCGGATCCAGTCCATCTTAATCTCAGAAGAGATTTCAAATTCTGCGATATGCCCGGGGTCGAGATAGACATGGACGATATGAAGCGTGGCGCCATATTTTTTTGTCAGATCGATTGCATAAGGCAGGGCTGCCTTGGCAACCTCTGAGAAGTCAGTACAATAGAGAATATTGTTGAAGTGAACCATACTCTCCCTCCTTTTAATGTCACAGCATGAAGATCGATACGATGAGCACTCCCACAAACCCTAAGAGCGTCGGCAACAGATTGCGCCGGGCGATCTCCACCGGATCTGTTCCGGTAATCGCAGCAGCCGGAATCACGGCCCAGGGAATCACACATCCCCCCCCTACGGCAATCGCAAAATACTGCCCCAACGCACCCAGCGTGGCCACATCCAATTGGGTTGGCCCGCCCAAGGCCTGAGCCAACGTCCCTACCAGAGGCAATCCTGAAAATCCCGAACCATCCAGGCCTGTGATTCCTCCAACCACGGCCTGGACGATAGCGATCGGCACACGGCTCAGAGGAACCGCATTGGCTAACGCCTGGCCCAGATCGAAGAGAAGTCCTTTGGCCCCTTCTCCAAAAATTGCCTTTGCCGTTCCAGGGGAGCCCATAAAGAAGAAGCTGGCGATTAAAAAGACAGGTGCAAAAATTCTTACTCCAAACATAAAGCCGGCCCGGGCATGCTCGGAAAGCTTCTCAAATCCCTCTTTGCCATAGGCTCCAAAACCCACAAACACCATGACGATTCCAACGGTACCTCCGAGGAGGGCCGTCGCGTCTCCACCCCTCAGTTTGAAAACCAGCATTCCAAGAATGTCAAGGCCAAACAGAATAGCAATGATCGGTAAGGCATACCGTTTAAAAGTTGGAGAAGCATGGGTCCATTTTTCTCTCTCGGCCCTGGCCTCAGGGCTGATTTCAAAAGGGGCCCACTCGATCGGTTTTCCAGCATTCGCCTTGAGATCTTTCTTGACAGCCCGATAGGAGAGGGGGAGAGCGATGACACTCCAGACGATAAGCATGGGAAGGCTCTTTACCATAACATCGCCCGGAGTGATTCCAGCAGCCTTGGCAGTAATCCCCGGCGCCCCCTGAATGATGAAATCCGTGGTGAGAGCGCAACCATACCCGAACATACTGATCGCCATGGCTGCATTGATTGGAGGAAGTCCTGCCTTGATAGCCCCCGGCAAAAGCAACGCCCCCACCAAGGCTATGGCAGGAGAGGGCCAGATGACCCATGCCACAATCATAATGACAAAACCCATCACCCAGTACGCAATTCCCGGGGATTTGAGCATCCCCCGGATCGGACGGAACATCATCTCCGCCAGACCTGTCTCCTCCAACATCTTGGCCATGGCGACAATGATCGAAATGATGGTAACGACTCCAAGGAGTTCGCTAAACGCCACGGTGATCGAATTGAAGACGGCCTGAACAGCCTGCACCAGATTACCGGTGATGACCCATGAGAGGATGAAAGATCCGACGATGCAGACGAGAGGGGTCTCCCGTCTCAGGGTCATCGTGATGAGGACGAGAACGATAAAGATTGCATAGACCCAATGCGCCGCTGTAATCTCCACCATAAGACACCTCCTTCAATTCATTTAGAAAAGAATCCAAGCATCCCCGCTTGATCGACCCGCTTCCCAATCTCCTTTAAATCGGTGCTGTAAAGGCCTTTCTGTTTCATCCGGTCAAAATAAACCGAACCCGAAAAAGTATACTTGTAGCCGAGCCCTTCCTCATTCTGCATCTGGGTACGAACATGGGTAATGGCATCACCGACGGCGAGTGAGGATGGAAAAACGAGAGGTTTCTCTTTCTTGGCATGTCTTACAGCATTGTAACCCGCGAGGGTTCCAGTCACGATGGCTTCGGTATGGCCTACAAGCAACCCGGCCTTCTCTCCGCCACAGAAGAGGTTTTCGATGCCCTCCACTTTCAGGGCATCGTCCCTGGGCGCCATCCCGATATAACGAATGGAATTCCCAATCCCGCCTGCATAAGGATCTTCGTATCGGGCATCCTCACACCCGGGAATCCGGCGAAGGGCCTCCAGCGGAAAGAAGGGAACCATCAATTTGGCGTGGCCGCTATCGAGCAGGATGAGATTCTCCTCGAATTCAGGAAGCGCATATTGTTGGCAGGCCTTTATGGAAAGCTTCCCTTGGGTTCGCTCGGAGGCAGGGATGGAGATGACTGCGACCCCTTTCTCGTTGAGGATATCGACGATCTCCTTAGAAAGGGATTCCTTGAAGAGCTTACATGACCCGCTCATGGCCCCAATTTGCTCCCCTTTCCTGCCAACCATTTCCTTCACCCCGGCTTTTGCTGCGAGACTCACCCGGCCTCCGAAAGAGGGGCAACGGATAATGCACATCACACATCCATTCCCATATTTCGTGCAGTTTCCAGGAGGTCCGGCTGTTCCCGTAGCATCGACAAAAACATCTCCTTGGAAACGAATCTTCTCGCCCTCTTGTTTTCCAATGACAGATTTGATCTGAGCCCCATCCATCTCCACATCTTCGATTCGGGTGGAGAGTTGAATGGCAATATTCTTCTCAAGGAGAAATCTTTTGATGCGGGGCTCCATCGTTGCCACATTGTAGAGAGAGGCGTGGCGATGCCCAGGAAAGTCAATCTTGCGGTGGAGACAGTTTTGGTCGATGAGCTGGAAGATTTCGCCTCCGGACATGGCGATCATCTCCTCCGTGGCCGTAAACCGACCATTGTTTCGCATAATACCGCCCACCAGACCGGTTCCTAAAAGCATATCTGCCCGTTCAATCAGGACGACCTCTGCTCCCTGTTTATGGGCTGAGACAGCAGCACTGCAGCCAGCCCATCCGCCCCCAACAATGATCACCTTCATGATGAATGCCTCCTTCTTCCTTTCCGTTTCTCCTCTGTCTTTAACCACGAGTGGACCGGAGGAAGTTCTTCCAACAGGGATTCCGTCACGATGTCCAGAAATACAGGCTCCTGGACCGAAAAGGCCTCATCCAAGCCTTCCTCCAGTTCTCCGGGTGTCTCGATATGGAAGGCCTTCAGGCCAAAGCCCTCTGCCACAATCGCCATATTCCCGGGTGTAAAGTCCACTGAAAAGAATTTCGCCTGGAGGTCCTTTCGGCTCCCTTGCTCAAGGTTCACCCTGAGACGCGTCTTCCCACGCTGCCTTAAAAAGCGGGGCTTCGCGCGGTCGAACGGGTGAAGTCCCTGTAAGGCCTTGATCCAGCCGAAACATCCATTGTTGAAATGGATCAACACGGCGGGTATCTCGAGACGACTCAATGTTTCCAG
Organism: Thermodesulfobacteriota bacterium; assembly: GCA_035454825.1. GTDB lineage: Bacteria > Desulfobacterota > BSN033 > BSN033 > UBA1163 > DATIGG01. The sequence continues at coordinate 8,334 of DATIGG010000530.1, forward strand.
CTCTCCTGCAGACATCCCGAGGCTTCCGTCTCCAAAAAGGCCGATGATTCGTGTCTTAGGTCGGGCGAAAGAGGCCCCTACCACTGCTGGAATGGCATATCCCAAACCTCCATAGGATCGAGGGATGATGAAACGAGAACCTTCCCCCTGCAATTTTAAGAAGCGCGTAAGATAAGGGGTTGGCGTACCGGCATCAGCGATCACAATCGAGGGCGATGGAAGCCTCCGATTCAGAGCATGAATGATGTGCTGGGGCTTAATGGGGATAGCTGCGGATTGAAGAGCTGGTTCGGAATCTCTCCAGAAACGGGTCCTTGCCTCATTTAGATTCCTTACCCAGTCAGAAGGCTTTCGACCTTTCCCCCTCTTTCTTAAAAGGGTCACCAGATCCTCAACGACGAGCTTCGCATCTCCAGCCACACTCAGAGTGTTTTGAAAATTGTTTGAAAGGAGGGTGGGATCGAGATCGATCTGGATGATCTTCCGGTCGGGCCGGTGGGACGGTAGCGTCCACTTGAGGGTCGAAACAGAACCCATCTTGCACCCGACATAGAGAAGAAGATCAGCCTCTTCAACAGCCTGGAGGGCATGCGGATGAAAGCCATTATCTCCGACCACCCCCAAGGCCAATGGATGGTCATCAGGGACAATCCCCTGACCTGATATCGTCGTAACCACAGGCGCCCCGAGCCATTCGGAAAGAGACATGACCTCCTCGCTTGCCTGTGAATGGTTTGCTCCGCCCCCGGCGACGATCACGGGCTGTCCGGCTTCTTGAAGATGGTTTGCGACCTCTTCCAAGACTTCTTGACTCCCCCTCGTCCTGTAGGCCGGATAGGTGACACAATCCTTTTCACCATAAATGTTCTGCCTCTTTTCTGGAATCTCCCCGGTCAAAGTTTCCTGGGGAAAGGCAAGATGCACGGCTCCTGGCCGGCCGGATGTCGCAATCCGAAAAGCCCGTCGAACAGTCTCAGGAATCTTTGTTGTCTGTTTAAGAAAACTGGACCACTTCGTGATCGGTTCGAAGAGTTTGTGGTGGTCGAGTTCGGTGATCGTTCCTTTTCCTTCATCCGATAAGGATATCCCTGAAGTGAAAAGGATCACCGGAATGGAAGAGGCGTTTGCCTCTGCCACGCCAGGAACGGAGTAGAGGGCTCCTGCACCGCTCGGACACTCGCAGAGACCCGGTTTATGGGCAATGCGTGCATAGGCATCGGCCATAAAGCTCGCAGAACGCTCATCCCTCGCCATCACATGACGAATCTTCTGACGTCTGTGGTAGAAGGCTTCGTACAGCGGCAGGCTGGTATCCCCTGGAACTCCAAAAACGACCTCCACCCGGTATTCCAGAAGCATCCGAACAAGGGCCTCTGCGCCATTCACGCCTGTTTCTCCTTGAGTCCTTTAAATAATGCCAAGAAGATGATTCGGCAAAACTCGTGTCTAAAAAAACTACTAAATTCCAGGAAGGATGTCAACACCGTTTTACTTCTACCCTTAAAATCTTTTGGGTCTCTTCGTCGACCTTTACCTCATCGCTGATTCGATGGCCCACCACCCAGACGACCCTTTCCCCGGAAATAAGAAGAGGAACTCCGGGCCTTTCATGCCTGGGGATCTTGTGATCAATAAAA
>DATIGG010000531.1:0-4603 GCA_035454825.1 Thermodesulfobacteriota bacterium
ATCGTAGATCGTTGTCTCCATGAAAAACTAAAGCTTTCATATCACTCCTGGACTGCTCCCTTCTCCCTATCTCCCTATTTTCCCATTATCCCATCAGATTATTAGGAACGGTAGGAGGCATTGATCTTCACATAGTCGAGGGAGAGGTCTGTCGTGAGGACAGAGAACTGACTTTTCCCCTGGTGAAGGTCAACCGTTACCTTGAAAGATCGCTTCTTGATGATCTGAGCAGCTCGCCCTTCCAATTTTGCCCCTGTACCCATACCCTTCTTAACAATCGGAGATTTATCAAATAAAACATCGATTCGGTTAGGGTTGATCCTGGCGCCGGAATGGCCCAGGGCGCAGAGAATCCGTCCCCAGTTCGCATCCTCTCCGAAAAAGGCTGTCTTGACCAGGGGGGAATGGGCAATCGAATAAGCGGCACGCTTTGCATCTTCGAGGTTTTTTGCACCCAGAACATCGATCTCGATCAATTTGGTTGCTCCCTCGCCATCTTTGATCAAACTCTCGGCCAGGTTCCGGCAAACTTCTGAAAGCATTGATTGAAAGATTTTTCCGTCGCCGTCCATTTGATCGACTGCAGGATGACCTGCCTTGCCATTGGCCAATAGGAGAACCGTATCATTGGTGCTAGTCTCACCATCGACGGTAATCCGATTGTAGGAATCTTGAACCGCTCTCTCCAGCATCCGCTGAAGGAGGGGTGCCCTGATGTTAGCATCGGTCACAAGAAAGGAGAGCATCGTCGCCAGATCGGGACGGATCATTCCTGCCCCCTTAACCATCCCACATAACTTCACCTGACCCCCTTTGATTCGGCAAGTGGCCGCTCCAACCTTCGGAAAGGTGTCGGTTGTCATGATGGCTTCAACGGTTCTCATAAAACCATCAGGAGAAAGATCCCTGATCAGTTTCGGAATTCCTTCCTCCATCTTATTCATTGGAAGTGGACTTCCGATCACACCCGTGGAGGAGGCAAGGACCAGCTTTTCGCCGATTCCGAATCCCTTTGCTACCCATCTGGAGACGGTCCGGGCGTCTTCGAGTCCCTGGGTTCCTGTACAGGCATTGGCATTGCCGCTATTGATGATCACAGCCTGGCAAAGACCCCCTTTCACTCGCTTTATATCCATCTGTACCGGGGCCGCTTTCACTGCGTTGGTTGTAAAAAGTCCGGCGACCTGTGCAGGAATCTCCGAATAGATCAAACCCAGATCCCTCTTCCCGTCTTTCTTGATCCCTGCAGAAATCCCAGAAAAGAGAAACCCCGGAACTTTAAAATCGAGTGGCTTCATTTTTTTGAATCCTCCAGCAGCATGATTTATCCCTTGAGAAGGTACAAATCCGAAGCACGAAATTCGAAACTCGAAACAATGTCACATGACCAAATTTCAAATGTTCAAAACAAATCAAAGAAGTTTGGGAAATTTGAATTTTGAAAATTCGAATTTGTTTCGCCTGCCTGCCGGCAGGCAGGGATTTCGATATTCGAATTTCGAATTTGTTAAGCTGTCTATGCCCTTACCTCTTCTTCTTTGGGTAAACAGCACCTTTTGTACTTCTTCCCGCTCCCGCAGGGACAGGGATCATTACGGCCGACCTTCTTCCCTTCCCTGCGAATGGTTACCCCCTTCCCGCTCTCGGTCTGTCCTCCTGCCTGCGGGGCTTGTCCCCGGCTCATGACAAAGGTCTGTTTCCGTTCTACCTTCAGCTCTTTCGCTTCTTGTTCCCTGGCAATCTGGATAGCGAAGAGTTTCTGAACCGTATCCCTCTTAATCCTGTCCATCGTATCCATGAACATCTGGTAGGCTTCTTTCTGGTATTCGATCAGAGGGTTTTTCTGGCCATATCCCCTCAACCCAATGCCTTCCTTGAGTTGATCGATAGCAAGGAGATGGTCCTTCCAGTGGTAATCAATCGATTGGAGCATGATCACTTTCTCGAGGTATCGGAGCATGGGTTCCCCAAATTCCTCCTCCTTTTTCTTGTAAACCTCCTCCGCCTTCTCAACGACCAGATCTTTCAAACGCTCTCGATTGATACCATCCTCCTCTAACGAAGGGATGGTCCACCGAAAAGCAAATTGCTCATAGACAGCGTCCCGAAGACCCTTGAGATCCCAATCCTCTGGATGGACTTTTTCATCCGAAAAAAGAGCGACAATCCCTTCTGCCTGCTCTTCAATCATCTCCTTGACAGATTCTTTGAGATCCAGGCCTGCCAGAACCTCTCGCCGCTGAGAATAGATGACCTCCCGCTGTTGATTCATGACGTTGTCGTACTCGAGCAGATGCTTCCGGATCTCAAAGTTGTGGGCTTCCACCCGTCGCTGGGCATTCTCAATGGCCCGTGTCACAAGCTTGTGCTCAATGGGTTGTTCCTCCTCGATTCCGAATCGATCCATAATACCCGAGATCCGCTCAGAGCCAAAGATCCTTAAAAGGTCATCTTCCAGGGAGAGATAGAATCGGGAAGAACCTGGGTCTCCTTGCCTCCCTGCTCGTCCTCTCAATTGATTGTCAATACGACGGGATTCGTGGCGCTCCGTTCCCAGGACGTGGAGTCCCCCGACCTGGATAACCTTCTCCTTCTCCTTCTGGACAATTTCCAAGGCCTTCTGATAGGCTCTTTCGTAGGCTTTCTGTATCGCCTCCGGATCGGTTTCTTCTCCGCTCGCCATGGTCCTGGCCAGGAATTTGGGATTCCCTCCCAGGAGGATATCGGTTCCTCTTCCGGCCATATTGGTTGAAATCGTCACTGCACTCACCCTTCCTGCCTGGGCAATGATCTCTGCCTCCCGCTCATGATGTTTGGCGTTAAGAACATTATGGGAAATTCCCTTTTTTTTCAGGAAATGGCTCAAGCGTTCAGACTTCTCAATCGAAATCGTTCCAACGAGAACAGGACGGCCTGCTTTATAGAGTTCTTCAATCTCCCGGACCACCGCTCGAAATTTTTCATCCTCTGTCTTATAGATGACATCCGAATAGTTGGTGCGGATCAAAGGCATGTTGGTCGGAATGACCATGACATCGAGGTTGTAGATCTTTTTGAATTCGGCCGCTTCGGTATCTGCTGTTCCGGTCATTCCTGCCAGTTTTTTGTACATCCGGAAATAATTCTGGAAGGTGATCGTTGCCAGAGTCTGATTCTCGTTTTCAATTCGAACATTTTCTTTTGCCTCCACAGCCTGATGAAGTCCGTCACTCCACCTTCGCCCGGGCATGAGCCTTCCTGTAAACTCGTCGACAATGATGACCTGGCCATCCTTGACGACATAGTCCACGTCTCTTTTGAACAGGGTATGAGCCCTCAAGCCCTGGTTGACATGATGAAGGGTCTCGATCTGTCTTGGGTCATAGAGGTTCTCGACGTTGAGCAATTTTTCCACATGGGCAACACCCTCTTCGGTTAGAAAAGCCGTGTGACTCTTCTCTTCAATCTGATAATCTTTGCCCTGCTTCAGGAAGGGAATGATCCGATTGATCTTGTAATACTTGTCCGTCGATTCCTCTGCAGGACCGGAGATGATCAGCGGGGTCCTGGCCTCGTCGATCAGGATGCTGTCTACCTCATCGACAATGGCGTAGTTTAGTTCCCGCTGGACATAATCTTCAATGTCGAATTTCATATTGTCCCGGAGGTAGTCAAACCCCAATTCATTATTCGTCCCGTAAGTAATATCGCAACCATAGGCGATCTTTCGTTCCTTATCGTTGAGTTCATGGAGAATAACCCCTACGGAAAGTCCTAAAAATTTATAGATGACCCCCATCCACTCACTGTCCCGCTTCGCGAGGTAGTCATTCACAGTCACGATATGGACACCTTTGCCCGTCAGGGCATTCAAATAGGCCGGAAGAGTAGAAACCAGGGTCTTTCCTTCGCCTGTAGCCATTTCAGCGATCCTGCCTTCATGAAGCACAATACCGCCGATTAGCTGAACGTCGTAATGTCGCTCTCCAAGGGTCCGCTTTGCCGTCTCCCGGACAACAGCAAAAGCCTCGGGAAGGACCTGATCAAGGGGTTCACCCTTTTCGAGCCTTTCTTTGAATTCTGAGGTTTTCTGCCGAAGCTGATCATCGGTCAGAGGGCTGACCTTTGATTCCACCTGGCTAATCTCATCGACAAGAGGCTGGATCCTTTTCAGTTCTCTCTCGTTCTTGCTTCCGAAAATCTTCTTAAGCAATTCCCCAAACATGAGGTATGGCTCCTTTTCTACTGGGTCCCTTGTTCCTCCTCGACCTTTATACCTGCAGTGGGCAGGGTAGAAAAGCAAAAGGGAGGAAGGAAAGAAGGGTTAACGCTAAAAAAATTATATAATGGATAAATATTTGTTTCAACAGGCAATTCGGCCCAGCTGGTATTCTGGACTCGGTTCATGGCAATCATATAGCCCTGGATAGGAGAGACGCCCATCTTACTCAGTTGGTCGATGAGAAATCAGAAAGGGTTTTCAACCCTGCATCAAGTGCTTTTCATAATCTTCCACGAGACATTTCTTCCCCTTCTGAATCACCCTATGCCCCTCGGTTTCTAACCGCGCTTTCTGATCTTCAATACCCCCAGGAAATTTGGCATTTACTTCACCGTCCGATTT
>DATIGG010000532.1:0-10012 GCA_035454825.1 Thermodesulfobacteriota bacterium
AATCGAGCCTCATTTCCTTTTTGCGGCCATTCCCGTCTTTATCTTTGCCTACAAAGTGAAGAGCCTCTGGGGATCGGTCATCCTGGGTATGCTCATCTACTGGGGACTGGGATGTCTCCTGTAAGACCGCAGAGCGCAAAGCGCATAGAGCATAGCGCAAAACAGAAGCAAGGGTCCTTTGCTTAGGCTCTCTACCCTGTTGCGATCTTAGGTCTTCTCAGCGATCAGACTCGCGATCGCTTTTCTTCTTCCTCCCTCCTTAAAAATTCCCTCGCGGTAGATAAGAATTCGAAAGTCTTTAAAAAGTCTGAGGAGTTCGTTGGTTTTCAAAAAATATTTGGCTTGCTTCGGTCCGCCTGTACCGAGGTCTCGATGTTCGAGGATATAAGTTTCGAAGATAACCCTCCCTCCTTTCTTAAGTCCCTTCTTCATCTTCGGAATGAGGCTCCGTCTGAGAAAGTAGAAGTTGCCGATGAGGTCGTATTTTTCTTTTTCGATCCGGTAATCGTCAAGATCAGAGAGAACGGTACGAATCTTAACTCCCGCATCTCTGGCTAACCCTCTTGCTTTCTTGAGTCCCCTCTCTGAGATATCCACTGCATCCACCTCAAATCCATGCTGAGCAAGGAGGACAGCATTTCGTCCTTCACCTGCCGCAACATCAAGGGCCTTCCCTGCAGGAAGGAAACGGAGATATCTCTTCAAGAAAGGGTTAGGCTCTTTGCCGAGAGCAAAATCCTTTGCCCTGAATCTCTCATCCCAGCGCTTTTGATCCGCTTTCATCTTTCTTTTTTAACTCTATCATTGGACTCTTGTTCAGTCAAATTCTCTCCACACCCAAGAACAGAGATAGAGATGCCGATCACGATAGGACAGGCCTCTCGCGTGACCCATGGCGTGAAATCTTGAGGATACCCGGAACGGCTGTCCTACCGTGTTCTTTTGGTTTTCAAAATATCCATATCGGATTTTGGGATATAGATAACGGTTGTTTTTCTATTTGGATTGCATTAATCTAAAGTGAGGAGGGAATAATGGATCGGAAAAGGGTGAGAATTGGAGATACCTATCATCATTGGACGAGGTATCGGAGAGACGAAATGCCGGGAGGAGGGCTCGATTGGGCGACTCAACCCGATGCTTACAAAGAGTTTCCTGCTTCTTTGAAACGAATTTCCATTCGTTCCGTGAGTGTAGAGGGTGGAAAACCACTCTGGGAGGCCATCGCTGAAAGACGATCCCTTCGGGAATTTTCCCATCACCCCATTACCTTTGAAGAACTTTCGCAACTGGTCTGGGCCACCCAGGGGATTACTGCAAGAACCCGGGGATTTGACTTCAGAACAGTCCCTTCTGCGGGAGCCCTCTATCCCATTGAGACCTATGTTATGGTGAACCGAGTGGAAGAGATGTCGCCCGGGATCTATCATTACAATATCAGGCAAGCTCAACTCGTTTTAATCAAGGAAGGTTCCTTGGGTCGTGAATTGAGCCATGCCGCTTTGGGACAAGAAATGCTTGAGGAGGCTGCTGCTGTCTTTATCTGGACAGCGATCGTTGAACGCTCAAAATGGAAGTATCGAGAAAGGGCGTATCGTTATATGTATATGGACGCCGGACATATTGGAGAGAATCTCTATCTGGCCGCAGTGAGCCTGGACCTTGGCTGCTGCACGGTGGGAGCTTTTTATGATGAGGAAATAGATCACCTTGTTGGGATTGACGGCGAAAGGGAGATATCCATATATCTCGGAGCAGTTGGCCGAATTGATTACGGAGTCCGGATCTAACCGTCCGGAATTAATACATATGGGTCAAAAACCAGACAACATTTTAACTAATTGAAATCATAAATAATTATATTCATACGACTTCTTAAGTTCCAGTTTAGAGTCAGTAATTAAACAAAATCATCAGACGAGACTACTGATCCATAATTCTCAAAATAGGGGATCTCCCAAAGTCGTATGAGGGAGTTTTTTGAAGTTGGCTCAATTAGAGACTCGAGATGTCGGATATAATGAATTCGTAAAGAGTCCCAAGACAGCATCCTGCATTGTGAGGGAGGCGAAGAATCCAATTATATCAGTACATTTCAGATTCTTCACTTCGCTCAGGATGACAAACCAGGGCTATTTACGAGGCCATCAGGGTAACAGCATACAACAGCGGGGATTCTATATTTTGAAGTCTGGATTGAAGGCACTCAAGAAAGGGATACGCTAATTCTTTAATGAAGGATAATAGATGGGTATAAAAATTGCTTTTTAATTTCACCTAAGGGGGAAAATAATGAAAAAACTTCTCTTAATCATTTTTCTGTCCTTTGTTTCGCTGGCTGGGTGCATGGGCCCGCCTGTCCGTGATGCTGTCAAAGTCGATTTAAGTGTCCCTGTTGGGAAAATAGAGAATAATCAGTTCGTAGGTGTTCGATATCCCTTTAAGATCTCTGCGCCCGCGGGCTGGAAGGTGACCACGGAAATTCCAAGTTTTATGGAATCCTTAGGATACGATAAGGAAGGGTTACAAGAATCAGAGGTTTTTGTTTACAACCCTTCAACCCAATCGAACCTTCAGATTGATTTTGTTCCGGCAGGTCGGTATGCCAAATTCAGTCAAGAATCGATTGAGTGGATCACCGAAGCAGCAAGGGGAAGCTTTAAGGAAGAATTAGAGAAGGATTATGGGACAGCAGTTAAGGTTGAATATGGCCCGACAACCCCCTACTCACTCAAGGGTGTCCCCTATGCAGCAAAGAAATATGCAACCTACACCCTTGAGGGTAAGAAACGGGAGCAGGGCTGGATCTATGCCTTCGCAGAGCCTTATCAGATCTTCATCCTCTATATGATCTTCGAAAAGGAAGGCTCACATGATCGTGAGGAGATGAAGAGGATTCTCGATTCGTTTGAGGTTTTTTTAAAAAAATAGACAGAGAAAGGAGAAATGAAAATGGCAGCAACATCTGAGAAAAAAGTCTATAAATGCAAGACCTGTGGATTAGTTACAACAGAAAAAGGACACCTCTGCAGTCCCCAGGAAGTCAAGCGAGCCTACACTTGTGAGTACTGCGGGATCACCGTGAGCAACCCGAGGCATGTCTGCAAGCCAAAGGTGGCGAAGCTCAATTTTGTATGTGATGCCTGCGGTCGGGTGGCGGTCGGTAAAGAGGATGTTTGTAAGCCAAAGGCAATCAAGAAGTAATCGCTTCGGGTAAGTTCACATGAAAGATGTCCCATCAGTTGCTTCGATTTGATGGGACTTTTTTTATGAACAGAATTTTGACCCTGGGATTGCTTCAGGGTTGTGAATCGTTGAATATATGAGAGACTGAATCAAGCCTGACCTTCAACAGGCCAGGGTTCAAAAGCATGACTTTTCTTCTCATGTTTGATTTTTTACGATTTCATCATTATCATTCTCAGCAAAGATAACGGAGGGGCCTATGGAGATTGTGGAGTTGAAAAAAGGGGTCTATTGGGTCGGAGCCATCGATTGGAATATAAGAGACTTTCATGGTTATTCCACCCCGACCGGGACGACCTACAATGCCTATCTTATTTTGGATGAAAAGTGTGTCCTCGTCGATACGGTCAAGGCTCCTTTCTATCTCGAAATGATGGGCCGTATTTCAGAGATTATTGATCCCTCAAAAATCGATATGGTCATTTCAAATCATGTTGAGATGGACCACTCCGGTTCCCTGACTCAGGTGGTTGAACGGATCGGAAACCCGTCCGTGATTGCCTCCGAGAGAGGCACGAAGGGGTTAGAAAAGCATTACCAGAAACCATTCAACTTCAAGATCGTAAAGACCGGAGACACTCTCTCCATCGGCAGTCGTAGCCTCGCCTTTGTGGAAGCGCCGATGCTTCACTGGCCGGATAGCATGTTCACTTATATTAAGGAGGACCGCCTCTTGTTGCCCAATGATGCCTTCGGCCAGCATTTCGCCTCGACTCAGAGGTTTGAGGATGAGGTCAATGGCGATTGGGTGATGAGGCATGCGGCAAAATATTATGCCAACATCTTATGGCCCATGGCTCCCCTCATCTTAAAGAAGGTGGAGGAGGTCGTGAAGATGGGGATTCCCATCGATATGATTGCCCCCAGCCATGGCCTTATCTGGAGGAATGACCCCAGCCGAATCGTCCAGGCCTATGTCGACTGGAGCCGTGGAAAAACGGAGAAAAAGGTTCTCGTTATTTATGACACGATGTGGGGAAGCACAGAGGTGATGGCGAAGGCCATCCTTAACGGATTGACCGAAGAAGGAGTGCAGGCCCGACTCCTCAGCCTTCGGACCAATCACCGGAGCGACATTATTGAGGAGATGCTCGATGCAAAAGGAATCCTTTTAGGTTCTCCCACATTGAACAATGGCATGTTCCCGACCATGGGAGATTTTCTCACCTATTTGAAAGGTCTAAGGCCAAAAGGAAAGGTCTTTGGCCTTTTCGGCTCCCACGGGTGGGGTGGGGGTGCAATCAAAGAGATGAAAAAGTATCTTGAAGCGGAAAAATTTGAGACCTGGGAGAAGGAGCTAAGTGTGCAGTATCTCGCTGATTCAGGAGAATTGGAAAAGGCGGTTCAATTCGGAAGAGAGTTTGCAAAGAAAATATTTTGATAGCCCCTCAGAAGCTGTGAAAAAAATTTAGAATCTGTGGCTCGGCCCACGAAGATGGACGGCTTGTCGAAACCTTAGGATGCAGGTCATCAGATATTGTAGGTAACCTTCCACTTTGGTAAATCAGGGTGATTAAGCAAGGTTAGCCAATGGGGTTCAATTCTGAAGGTTCCGCCCTAATGTTTCTCCAATCCGCTCATCCTCGTGGGCCGGAATGGTGCCCATACTGAAAATCAAATTTTTAGAGTCCTTCTGAGAGGATACGTATTTTGATCCTTCGACTGCGCCCAACCCCCGCTCGACAGAGCGGGGATAAAGGCGCGCTCAGGATCAACCCTGAGCAAACTCCGATCTTTAGGCCGGAGAGCCGAAGGGTTGATTTTAGATTTGGATTTTAACAGAGATGGTTGAACAATCAGGCCCTTACAATCCGTTGGTGATGGACCACCTCACACACCCGAGAAATAAGGGGGAAATGGAAAACCCCGATGGTGTTGGAGAGGCACAGAATCCGGTCTGCGGAGATACGATGAGGCTTTTTATCAGGGTGGATGGGGACCGGATCATCGATGCCAGATTTTTGACGTTTGGATGCGGCGCTGCCATCGCTTCATCGAGCCTCACCACAGAGATGATTAAAGGAAGAACGATTGGAGAAGCCCTTACGATTACGGATCAGACGATCGTTGAGGCGCTGGGCGGACTTCCACCATCGAAAATCCATTGCTCTATCCTTGCTGAAAAAGCGATCAGGGCTGCCGTCTTGGATTATCAGAAGAAGACCTGCTCGTTGTGCCACTCTTCTCCGGAGGGCAGAGGGTCGAACACGTAGAAAGGAGAATTTGGGTATGTTTGGACGGGAGGTTTGCCTGCGGTTATTAAAGAGTTTGGTCCGTGAATCTTCCGCGGATCAAACAGAAGCTCTCCTGCTTACCGAGGATTCTTCTTTGACCCGTTTTACCCAGTCTTCGATTCATCAGCATGTGGCAGAGAAGAATGGAACATTGATCCTGAGAGTGATTCTTGGAAAGCGAATTGCTGTCGTTACAACAAATATTCTCAGCCGTTCTTCGGTCAAAGCCACCCTCAAGAAGGCAATTTCACTCGCCAAAGTCCAACATCCCAACGAGGGCTTTGTTTCCTTGCCGGAGCCGAAGCCCATTCATGAGATTGAAACATTCTCAAAGAACATTGCCTCTCTAACTCCTGCCAAGAAGGCGAAGATGATCAAAGGCCTTTTGAGCCTGGCAAAGGGGAAGGGATTCCAGGCCTCAGGCGCTTTCTCCAACGGTGAGGTCGAACTGGCTGTGGTCAACTCCCTTGGGATAGAAGCTTACCAGGGATATTCTGACCTCTTTTTCCATTTGATCGCGGAGAATGGAGGAGGTACTGGGTACGCCAGTTTCGTTGCGAGGGATCCGGACCAATTCGATATCCATTCCCTGGCCGAAGAGGCCATTCGGAAGACATCAACGAAAGAACCGATTTCCATTGAGCCGGGAGAGTACGAAGTCGTTCTTGAGCCTTATGCTGTAGGCGAGCTTTTATCCTTCCTGGGTTATCTTGGTTTTCACAGCCTGGCCGTCCAGGAGGAACGGAGTTTCTTTTGTAATCAGTTTGGAAAAAAGATAGTGGATGAAAAGGTGATCGTCTATGACGATGGCCTCGATCCGCAGGGACTGCAGGTCCCTTTCGACTTCGAAGGCGTTCCGAAACAGAAGGTGACCTTCTTTGAGAAGGGGATTGTCAGGCAAGTGACCTATGACTCCTTTACAGCAGGAAGGGAAGGAAAAAACTCAACAGGCCATGGCCTCATCCCACCCAATACAGAGGGGCCCATTCCCATCAATCTTTTTATGAAAGAAGGAGATTCTTCCCTGAAAGAGATGATCCGATCGACCCGCAAGGGAATCTATGTGACCCGGTTTCATTACACGAATGTCGTTGAGCCCATGAAGGCCGTCATCACCGGAATGACGCGGGATGGGACTTTCCTGATCGAGGAGGGGGAAATCAAACGGCCCATTAAAAATCTGAGGTTTACAGAATCCATCCTGAATGCCCTTTCACGTGTGAGCGCGATTTCAAGGGATCGAAGAGTCTGTTCGGAAGGAACCGTTTACTCCCGTCGTTTTGTGACAGGCACGGTCGCCCCCGCGATCAAGGTGGATGGATTCAATTTTTCAGGGGTCTCAGCCTTATGAGTCATGAAGGGTTCAAGGGGTCAAGCGGTCAAGGGTTCAAGTGAAATAAGTCGACATATTCATTCATTGTTCATACCTGATACTTGATCCTTGAACCTATTTAACAGTACGTTGCATCAAACGGAGAGAATCATGAAGAATCTTATTGGAAATATTCTCGATCTGGCCAAGATGAAGGGCGCGGACTATGCTGATATTCGGATTGTCCGACGTCAGCTTGAAGAGATTGAAGTGAAAAACGGGAATGTGGAGGCATTGACCCGTGATGAGGATTTCGGGTTTGGGATCCGGCTTCTGTTCAAAGGAGCCTGGGGGTTTGCATGCAGCTCAAGGGTGACGAAGGGAGAAATGGAGAGAGTCCTGGGAAAAGCTCTAAAGATTGCAAAGGCAAGTTCAACTGTTAAAGGGAGAGCGATTTCTTTCTCTCCAGCTTCTCCTGCAGTAGATAAGTACAAAACTCCTTATGTAACCGATCCTCTAAGTGTCGGTGTTGAGACAAAACTGAACCTTCTCCTCACAGCGGATGAGATCCTCCGGAAGAATAAGAAGGTGAGGATTTCAGAGGCCTTTATGGGTTCTTACAAGACAGAGAAGACCTTTGCCTCGACAGAGGGCTCCTATATCGATCAGGAGATTGTGGAGTGCGGTGCAGGTATCGCTGCCACAGCCATCGAGAAGAGTGAAGTCCAGGTTCGGTCTTATCCAAATTCTTTCAGGGGGAATTTTTCAACCAGGGGTTATGAGTGGGTGGAGGCTCTGAGGCTGCAGGATCATGCCATGCAGGTAGCCCAAGAAGCAGAGCAGCTCCTGAGTGCAAAACCCTGTCCGCCAAAGATGACCACTCTGATCCTGGATAGCTCCCAGGTAGCCCTTCAGGTCCATGAATCGGTAGGCCATCCGATTGAACTCGACCGAATTCTCGGTACTGAAGCCAGTTACGCAGGAACAAGTTTTTTAAGGCCGGAGATGGCCGGTGATTTCCGATACGGCTCTGATCAAGTAAATATCGTGGCCGATGCCACCCTCCCGGGGGGATTGGGAACGTTTGGTTATGATGATGAGGGCATCCAGGCCCAAAGGGTTCCAATCATCTCCAAAGGAATTCTGGTTAACCTTCTCACTTCGAGGGAGACAGCTCATCCTCTCGGGAGAGAGAGCAATGGAACAATGAGGGCGGATGGATGGAACCGGATTCCACTCATCCGGATGACCAATATCAATCTTGAACCCGGGGAATGGACTTTGGAGCAGATGATTGCAGATACCGAAGAGGGAATTTTCCTGAGCACCAATCGAAGCTGGTCCATCGATGACAAGAGAGTCAATTTCCAGTTTGGCACAGAGATCGGTTGGGAGATTAAAGGAGGAAAACTTCGAGAATTGGTAAAGAACCCAACGTATACCGGAATTACACCTCGTTTTTGGAATTCCTGTGATGCCATTGGAAACCGCGACCACTGGGAGATGTGGGGGACACCGAACTGTGGGAAAGGAGAACCAGGCCAGGTGGCTCACGTTGGCCATGGCACGGCTCCGGCCAGGTTCAGAAATGTTCAAGTGGGAGTGATGAAATAAATCGATAAAAGTTCGAAGAAATGAGTTCGGAGACTCAATAAAAAAATCTATTAAAAGAAGTTCTTTTACTCCGAAGCGATAACTGCGAACTCGAAACTTCTTTATTTCTTTATTTCGCCCATCGCTTTCATCTTTTCCAACTGGGCCTTTAACCGCTGTGCCCTCTCGCTCTTCGGATCGACTTTTAGATAGTCTTCCCATGCCTTGATCGCAGCCTTCATATCCTGCTTGTCATGAAGGAGGACAAGACCGAGATTGTATCGACTGTTCACATGTTTTGGATCGAGTTGGGCGGCCTTCTTGAATTCATCGATCGCCTTGTCAATTTCTCCGGCATTTCGATGCATAATCCCTAAATCCGTTCTCACATCGGCGTTGTCCGGTTTGATCTTAAGATATTCCGTATAGGCCTTGATCGCTTCCTGGGGCTGGTTGCTGTCAAAGTAGAGGTTTCCAAGTTCAACCCATGCCGAAAGGTTTTTGGGGTCCTTCTTGACTATTTCCTTCAAGGCATCCACTTTTGAAGCGACCTCCGCCGGGGAGGGCCCTGGAGGAGGCGCGGGCGCTTCCTGAGGGGCCGTTTGAGGCTTCTGGGAAATGCGGGCAGTTTGATTTCCCTTCTTGCCCTTGAGGATTGCAACGGTGGCCCCGCAGACGAATCCTGCCAGAAACGCAATCACAACAACCAAAATCACGGTCTCTTTCTTCATTTGATAGCTCCTCTTTTCTTTAAAATACACAAAACTTGGAATACTCCGAGTGCCTTGCTTGAGTCCTTGACTCCCTGCCTACCGGCAGGCAGGCTTGAACTCTCGAGTCCTGTTTTTTCAAGCGATTCTTTTTTGGAAGTAAAATTTTAGCCTATGTGGATCGATTAATCAAATGATGTAGGAAAGAATAACGAAGAGGAATTTGATCCTTCGACTGCGCCCAAACCCCGTTCTTCAGAGCGGGGATAAAGGCGCGCTCAGGATCAACCCTGAGCAAACTCCGATTTTTAGGCCGGAGAGCCGAAGGGTTGATTTGAAATGGGGATACACTCGAAAGGAGTAAGATCTCATAAAAAAGGGGAGGGACATTGAAGTCCCTCCCCTTCTGTCTCTCAATGGAGGATCGCTTCTGGAACATTTGACTCTGGAATCAGCGTACCGTTCATGCTGAGACCTCCAGCATCATGCTCTGAAGCCTCAGACGCGGACCCCGACTCAGATTCACTAATTACCTCCACATAAAAACCTCCCATAGTTTTGAAGGTGGCACGCTCGAGAACTCCACCTTTCTCTTTCCCCTGGATCCGTGCTGTGAATCCAGATGTAAAGTTCCCCGTCACCTGAGATAAACCGAGAAAATCGAGCTTGCTCCCTGCAAGGAACTGGATGGGCAAGGTTTCTGAAACCCATTGACTCATCTGATTGTCATATTGATATAGGTCGGCTTGAAGGACGTTTTGGTCAGGGTTCCAAGACCGAAATTTTATATACCCCACAACACTTGCACGCTTCGCGCTCAATTTGGAACTTTGAGCGAGATATCCATTGTATCTTGAAGTGATCTTAAGCCATTGCCCAACCCAGATCGTCAAATCAGGTGCTTCTGGCGTTGGAGG
>DATIGG010000533.1:0-7027 GCA_035454825.1 Thermodesulfobacteriota bacterium
GGATTATCATGAACAGCGTACGGCGGAAGATCGGAAAGTATCTGATCGGCAAACGGGCCGCTCACCGGATTGCAGACGAAAAGAAGGGCCGTGTCTATCTGGAGGCCAAGGAGAAGATCAAAGAGGAGCATCTCCTGACCAGCCCCTTTGATCGATTAAGGGAGATTGATGTGCTGGAAGGAAAGAGGGTCCTTCCTGAGGTCCATCGGTTCCTTTCTCATGCCGAGCTCCAGATCAATGTTGTTAAAGGTGTCTTTGAAGAGAAGCTCGTCAAGCTCAAACGGGGAGACGAATTGGCTCCTGGCGTGATCAAAACCGTGAAGGCTTACATTGCCATGAAACGAAAACTCTCCGTAGGCGACAAGATGTCTGGACGGCACGGGAATAAGGGGATCATCTCCCGGGTTCTCCCCATCGAGGATATGCCTTATCTCGAAGACGGGACACCGGTGGATGTTATTCTCAATCCATTAGGCGTTCCCTCTCGAATGAATGTGGGACAAATTCTGGAGACCCACTTGGGATGGGCTGTAAAGGGGCTTGGCTGGAAGATCGGGGAGTATATCCAGGCACAGTTCAATCCCAAACTGCTCCGGAGGAAGATCAAGGAAATTTATTCCTCCAAAGAAGTGAATGCTTATCTTGATGAGGCTACGGATGATGAGGTGCTTGACCTCGCCCGGAAATTGGGCCAGGGAATCTTTGTCTCCGTTCCTGTATTTGACGGAGCCTCCGAAGAAGAGATCCGGGAACTCCTGAAAAAGGCGGACCTCCCCGTATCGGGTCAAACCACACTTTTCGATGGAAGGACAGGAGAGCCTTTTCATCAAATGGTGACCGTCGGCTATATGTATCTTCTCAAGTTGCATCATCTCGTGGATGACAAGATCCATGCCCGGTCTATTGGTCCCTATTCTCTGGTGACGCAGCAACCCCTCGGAGGCAAGGCCCAGTTCGGCGGTCAGCGGTTGGGAGAGATGGAGGTCTGGGCCCTGGAGGCCTATGGAGCTGCCCATTCTCTCCAAGAATTCCTAACCGTCAAATCGGACGATGTGGCAGGAAGAACCCGGGTCTATGAAGCGATCGTGAAGGGGGAGCATACCTTGGAGCCCGGCCTTCCGGAGTCCTTCAATGTCTTGGTCAAGGAACTCCAGAGCCTCTGTCTCGATACAGAGTTGATCGAGGAGAAAGCGGAAGAAGCCTAACCACAACGAAAGGCATAGTGCAGAGGGCATAGAGCAAAGCGTGCAGCCAAGACGCTGAACAACAGAGAATAGCTTAAAGCCCGAAGGAGAAAGAAACAAAACCCCATGCGCTATGCGCTTTGCCCTATGCTATAAAAGGAGGGAGACCTTGGAAGATTATTTATCATTTTACGAAAAAGCGAAGAATCCCATCAGTTTTAATGCGATTCGTATCTCAATCGCATCTCCGGAAAAGATCGAATCGTGGTCTCACGGAGAGGTGAAAAAACCGGAGACCATCAACTACCGAACCTTTAAGCCCGAAAAAGACGGTCTTTTCTGCGCCAAGATCTTTGGACCCACCAAGGACTACGAGTGTAATTGTGGTAAATACAAACGGATGAAGCATCGCGGCATCGTCTGCGAGAAGTGCGGAGTTGAAGTCATCCAATCGAAGGTGCGCCGGGAGAGGATGGGTCACATCCGGCTGGCAACACCTGTCGCCCATATCTGGTTTCTCAGGAGCATCCCGAGCAAGATTGGGATCCTCCTCGATATGACACTCAGAGAGTTAGAGCGGATTCTCTATTTCGAGGCTTACCTGGTGATCGATGGGAAAGAGACACCCCTGAAACAAGGAGAGACCCTTTCAGAAGAACGCTACCGGGAGGCAAGAGATAAATACGGGGATGGATTTGCTGTGGCCCAAGGTGCGGATGCGATCCGGGAGCTGCTCAAGGGCACCCATGTGAAAGAACTCTCCCAGAAGCTCCGGGGAGAGATGAAGGAGACGTCCTCCGAGGCGAAGAAACGGAGGTTGGCAAAACGGTTAAAGGTCATCGAATCCTTTCTCGAATCAGGAAATAAACCGGAGTGGATGATTCTGGAGGTGATCCCCGTCATTCCACCCGATCTTCGTCCCCTTGTTCCCCTTGATGGCGGACGATTTGCTACCTCGGATCTCAACGACCTTTATCGAAGGGTGATCAACCGGAACAACCGGCTCAAACGGCTTCTTGAATTGAGCGCTCCGGAGATCATCGTCCGGAATGAGAAACGAATGCTCCAGGAGGCCGTGGACGCTCTCTTCGATAACGGGAAACGGGGAAGAACGATTTTGGGCGCCAATAAGAAGCCTCTGAAATCCCTCAGCGACATGCTTCGAGGCAAGCAGGGGCGATTCCGGCAGAACCTGTTAGGAAAACGGGTCGATTATTCGGGCCGTTCCGTCATCGTGGTGGGCCCGGAACTCAAACTGCACCAGTGCGGCCTGCCGAAAAAGATGGCCCTCGAACTCTTTAAACCTTTCATCTATCATCGACTCGAAGAGAAGGGGCTGGCCACGACGATCAAAAGCGCCAAGAAGATGCTGGAGAAGGAGAAGCCGGAGGTCTGGGATGTTCTGGATGAGGTCATCCGGGAACATCCTGTTCTGCTCAACCGTGCACCCACCCTTCACCGCCTGGGTATCCAGGCCTTTGAGCCTATTCTGATCGAAGGCAAGGCGATCCAGCTTCATCCCCTCGTCTGTGCGGCCTACAACGCCGACTTTGACGGAGACCAGATGGCTGTCCATGTTCCACTCTCGGTTGAAGCCCAGTCAGAGGCAAGGATTCTCATGATGTCGACCAACAATATTCTTTCCCCTGCCAATGGGAAGCCCATTATCGTCCCCACACAAGACATCGTTCTGGGGATCTATTACATGACACGGGAGCGGCCCTTTGTGAAGGGAGAGGGAAAGGTCTTTTCAAATCCCGAAGAAGTCCGAATGGCTTATGATGCCCAGGAAGTGGACCTCCATGCTCGGGTCCAGGTCCGGATGGACGGAAGCCTGGTCAAGACGACCGTGGGCCGGATTCTTCTCCGGGAGGTCCTTCCTGAAGAGATTCCATTTGCCCTCATCAACAAGGTCATGAAGAAGGGTGAACTGGCAAACCTTGTTGACTACTGTTACCGCTATGGTGGCGATAAGAAGACCGTTCTTTTATCCGACCGACTGAAGGCTCTGGGCTACCGTTTTGCCACGATGGCGGGTATCTCGATTTCCATCGATGATATGTTGATTCCCTCCAACAAGGCGGCCCTTCTCCAGGAGGCTCAGAAAGAGATTGAAAAGGTTCAAGAGCAGTACACAGAAGGTTTGATCACCGATGGTGAGCGATACAACAAGGTCATTGATATCTGGGCGCAGGTCACTGAAAATATCGCCGATGTGATGCTGAAGGAGCTGGGAAGCGAGGAAGTTCATGGAGATGGAAAGAAGGAGACGACCCAGAGTTTCAACCCCATCTTTATGATGGCGGACTCCGGAGCCCGCGGAAGCGCCCAACAGGTCCGGCAATTGGCCGGGATGCGGGGACTGATGGCCAAGCCCTCGGGAGAGATCATCGAGACCCCGATCACAGCCAACTTCCGTGAAGGCCTGACCGTGCTCCAGTACTTCATTTCCACCCACGGGGCACGAAAGGGGTTGGCGGATACCGCGCTCAAGACGGCAAATTCAGGATATCTCACGCGTCGGCTGGTGGATGTGGCCCAGGATGTGGTGATCACGGAACACGATTGCGGGACCCTGGATGGGATCGAAGTGAGCTCCCTGGTGGAGGGAGGGGAAATCATTGAATCAATGAGAGATAGAATCTTGGGCCGCGTCGCCCTCGAAGACATTCTGGATCCTTTTACAGGTGAAGTGATCATCAAGGCGAATGACGAGATCGAGGAGACCTTATCCGAAAAGATTGAGGATACCGGAATTGAAAAGGTGAAGATCCGCTCCGTCCTTTCCTGTAAATCGAAATGGGGAGTCTGCGCCCTCTGTTATGGAAGAGACTTGGCCCGTGGAAGGCTGGTCAATACGGGAGAGGCGATCGGGATCATCGCTGCCCAATCGATTGGAGAGCCGGGGACGCAGCTCACCATGAGGACCTTCCACATCGGTGGAACGGCGAGCCGACGGGCCGAGCAGACCACCCTTGAATGCCGGATCGATGGGAGGGTCAGATTTATCAACCTCAAGACGGTGAAGAACCGGGAAGGAAACCTGATTGTCATGAACCGCAATGGCGAGATCGCAGTCCTCGACGAGAGTGGAAGGGAGCGACGGCGCTATTCGGTGATTTATGGAGCGAAGCTGAGAGTCAAGGACGGCCAGAAGGTGAAGGAAGGGGAATTGCTGGCCGAGTGGGATCCATACTCCATCCCCGTTTTGACGGAAGTCTCAGGCCGCGTCAAGTTCGGGGACATTATCGAAGGGGCGACGATGCAGGAGCAGGTCGATGAGTTTACCGGTCTCTCGAGAAAGGTGATTGTGGAGTCGAAAGACCCTGATCTTCGACCGAGGATCTCGATCAAGGATGAAAAGGGAAAGACGATGAACCTTCCGGGTTCGGCCTCTCAGGCTCGTTATCTCCTCCCGGTGGGAGCGAATATTTTCATCTCTGAAGGTGACCCGGTTGAAGCAGGCGATATCATTGTCAAGATCCCCCGGGAGACGACGAAAACGAAGGACATCACCGGAGGTCTTCCCCGGGTTGCTGAGCTTTTCGAGGCCAGAAAGCCCAAAGAGTTTGCCCTGATCAGCGACATCGAGGGGATTGTTGAATTCGGGAAAGATCTGAAGGGAAAGCGGACCGTGGTCATCCGGCCGGAAGTCGGCGATTCAAAGGAGTATATCATTCCAAGAGCGAAACATGTGAGCGTCCATGAGGGAGACTATGTCAAGGCGGGAGAGGCCCTGATGGATGGTCCCTCAAACCCCCATGACATCTTAAGGGTATTGGGAGACAAGGCCCTGGCCCGTTATCTGGTCGATGAAATTCAGGAAGTTTATAAACTCCAGGGGGTCAAGATCAACGACAAGCATATCGAGGTCATCGTGCGCCAGATGCTCAAAAGGGTGAAGATTAGAGAAGTGGGGGATACGCACTTCTTGGTGGACGATCAGGTAGAAAAATTCGTTTTCGAAGAAGAGAATGCCAGAGTGATTCGGGAGGGCGGGAAGCCGGCTGTTGCCGAACCTCTCTTCTTAGGAATCACGAAGGCCTCTTTGATTACCGATAGCTTTATCTCGGCGGCTTCCTTCCAGGAGACAACCAAGGTGTTGACGCAGGCTGCTGTGGCCGGAAAGGTCGACAACCTCAAGGGCCTGAAAGAGAATGTCATTATGGGACGCTTGATCCCTGCTGGGACCGGTCTTCCCAAATACAGGAACCTTGAACTCTGGGTCGAAGGCTATACCGGAGAAGAGGTGCCTCAGGGGTCTGAACCCGAGGCGATGGCCGGAGGCCCTGGCTAAAATAAAAGAAGAAAGAAATTCAGTAGAGTATACATGACGACATAAGTTTTATCCGATTTGTCATTCCGGACTTGATCCGGAATCCAGTGTTTTTCTGAATTCCTTCTTTCGGCTTTGGCACGAACAATGTCGCTGTGTATAGAATAAGAGAAAGGCCCGTTCCATGATAGGGTGGAACGGGTCTTTCTCTTTATTCACCCCAAAAAGATCGAAGGGAATTGCATGGATGTCCAGGAACTATTAAGAGAAAAACGTGACGATATTCTGCAAATTGCCTCCAAACATGGAGTAACCCATATTCGCATTTTTGGATCGGCAGCTCGGGGCGAATCAGGAGAGGATAGCGACATCGATTTTCTCATCGAAGTCAATGGTCCAACCACCCCATGGTTTCCAGGCAGCCTGGTGGCAGATCTCGAGAAGCTTTTAGGACGACATGTTGATGTCGTTGAGCCGGATGCGATTCGCAAACCGCTCCGACAGCTTATCCTGCAAGAGGCGGTTTCCTTGTGAAGGATGATCGTATTTACATCGATCACATTCTTGAATGCATTGAGTGGATTATCCGCTACACAGCAGAGGTCTTGCTGTTTGGCGCAGCATGGACAATGAAAATTACATCCGCCAATGCCGCTACAAAGCGATTGCGTTCGGTGGATGTCTCGGTCGAGTTTCTCCTCTGATTTTCTTTGAAAGGTGAAAGCAATAATATTCTTCCTTCATCAAGAGGTTTCTTATATTCAGACCTTAGACGCATTCCTTGAATACACCGGGCCGGGCAAATGGTAACTGGTTGCGTCCCTCGTAATAAAATCCTTAAACACTCGCGTTCTATAGGAGAATGAAACCCGCCGATAACGCTCACCCCGGTTCCTTATTAATTCTTTGGCAAAATCATGGGCTTCGAGGATGAGCCGGCCTGGACATTTGACTGAACAGAAAAACCCCAATTTCTTATGACTCAAGCTGTCAAGATTACCCAGGCCCGATATGACTGCAGGAGCAAGGCGGCCCAAAAATTTCTGGAGGGAAGACGGGTGAATAGAATTACTTTGTTTGAGTTGGAAGAATTCCAATTGTTTTACCTCAATTATGACGGTCTCGTAAAAACTCGTCTCACCGGTGAAGACCGGTGCCCAGAGAATTTCTAAGTCTTTGAAACACTGGATTCCGACTTTCGCCGGAATGACGATTATTAGTCTTTCACCGTCTCACCGGGCAACCCGGTAAATCACCGGTCGATAGCGGGGGGCTGGTATGGGCTTTCCAGATTGACGGGCTGCATCAATCCACGCTTTTTTTGCCTTTTCGATCTCCTCTAATGCCTGTTCCGTGGTTTCACCGAAGGCTGAACAGGAATCCAGGTCCGGAATGTCAGCGATATAGCCCCCGTCCTCTTCGCTATAAAAGATGTTGATATGGTAGTCGCTCATTTCTCGTCCTACAATGTGAGATTGTACCATTCGATCACCCGCAAGAACTTCTTGATCTGGTCCCCCTTAAGAAATAGGGGAAGTGTCCCCAGTTTCTTTCACTAGCTTGCGGG
>DATIGG010000534.1:0-16807 GCA_035454825.1 Thermodesulfobacteriota bacterium
TGAACAATCCGCCGGTATGCCTTCATATCAACTCCCCTGTGGGACTGGCCAAGAGATGTGGATTTTCTAAAAGTTTACCAAATTGGGGGAAAAAATCAATAAGAATCAAGAAGGCCCTTTTTCTTGAGGAGACACTTGGAAAATAGCCAGAATTCACTGATAAGTCCATAATAGAGAAAACATATTAGCGTTACCCCGACATCCCCCATCCCCCTTCTGACCTCCCCCTTGAAGGGGGAGGAACATAACGATTTCCCTCCCATTCAGGGGGAGTGGCAGGGTGGGGGTGGGATAAGTTCCTTATGAGGATGGGTACAACCTGAATCGAGTAAGATCAAAGATGAAATGAGATGTCTAAACAATTATGGGCTGATTATTAATTGCCTTTTTGGTTTGGGACAAAAGAGGTACGGACGGATTGACAACCCCTTCCTGTGTTCTTTGGCTGGTAATCCAAAAAATGACGAGTAAAAGGGGGTTAAAAAAAAACAGGGTCAAAAATGACCCTGCCTGATTACTATCAATCGAATATCTTGTGTCTCATTTTCTTTTTAGGGTTCAACATAAACAATCCCCACGTCTTCAAAGAGGTATTCCGTTGGGTTCCAACCGGTCATAGCCGTCGACGTGGAGTCACAATCCACATCGCTTGACAAGACAAGCCAGATCTTGGCGCCTTCTATACAAGTAGATGTGTCAACACATTCAGTATGCCCATCAGCATCGGGGTTGTTGAGATCTTCATATGTGGGCAAACTACCAGTATCCGGAGACCCCATAATATGGACATTCCCTCCCCCATTCGATGTGGCAGAGCCCAGGCAGATGAGTCCAGTTCCTGGCCATGGGTCTGGATAATAAATCAGGGTATAGTCTGTTTTAGGTTCCAGGCCATGACCATTAAAAACAAACTTAAAGGTTGGTCCTTCTAAGGGATAGGTCATCTTTCCCCAGGCACCATCTTCAACAATTTCCCAGGAACCTTCAACCTTTTCATAAAGATAGAGGTGCCCTGTTTTCGATTTTCCGGCAGGACCGCTTACACCTCTTGGTCCTTTATTCGTTGGGGGAGTGAGGATTGGTGGGGCCGGGTCTTCAGGGGGATCCAATTTAGGGTTATTAGGTTCTTCAGGGTTATCGGGTTTGCCCGGTTTCTCCGGATGATTAAGGGATGGTTTCACTTTCCATTTTGGACCGTTCGATCTTTCAGAATTTTTAGCAATGACTGATGATGAAAACACAAAACTAAATAACCCCAAAAAACAGATCAGCATGGATACTTTCTTCATCGTTCTCATGAATTCCTCCTCATTGAGATTGGACTTGAAAATGCCGACATGCAAGGTGCAAAAGTTATACCACTATGCAACTTTTGCATTTGACAAAAGTGGGATTAACTCAAAGAAAATCCATTAAATTCAAAATGGACGGAGACCGCAAGAATTTCAAATCAGCAGACAAATTGTCTGGAGAATCCAATATTCATTCCGCTTACGGTGAAATCTCGCGCTGAAAGTTCCGTTACTTTCTGTGCGCACCTTGAATTTTACGCTCAGAATGAGTATTTGTTAGTTAAAGGAATCAATGAGATGGGTACCGGTCATGACCTGCCAAAAGGTATACGAAGAGAGTGAAGAGACATCTGGACCTGTTCGGACCTTTTTCAAAGTTGTTTCCGATTCGATCCTAACATCATGCAAAGTCTGGAGTAGAGCAAAATGACTAAAAAGTTGCTCGTATTCCAAAGGGCGATGTTCGATTACCTGATTCTTAAATAACCTGACGGAGGATGCCCCCCCAATTTCCTCCGTCAGGTGATCCCTGGGAGGGTTGATTTCCTTCTCAGGGATCAGTTTTTAATGCGGGTCTCCTTCCTAAACGTTTAGTCACTGGATACCGCAAAACCCATCATTCCGTATCTTATATACTCTGCGTTCTTATTGACTCTTTTGTTAAGGTTTCTTAGAATGCCTTTAAGCAAAGTCCTTCCTTGAACATTTCCATTGGTCAAGCGTAAAGTGAGATTAACAATTGTTTTTTTTCTCATTTGTATTCTTTTTCTTTTTGCCTGCGAGCGTATTCGCGTAAAAATCGAATCAGAAAAGCCCTACCCGCCAAAACCGCCTCCAATGGAATCTTTGCCTTCGAGACCTTCTCCTGTCGAAACACCTCAAGACAGATCCCCTCTAATAGAACCTCCCCTGGCTAATACTTATACTGAAACGGTCTCTAAATGGAGATCCTACCAGGATTTAATCAGATGGATGGAAAAAGATTTCTCATTTGATAAGGAACGGTTTAAACAATTTGAACAGTCTTTGCCTCCCCCAAGAACTCCGGAAGAGACCTTTCGGCTTAAATCTGGAATCTACATTGATGCTGCAACTTTTGCCAAGGAAACCCTCAACCGTATCGATCCCTCCTATAAGGCTCGAATTGTTGTGATCATATTTCGTCCCTACGGATATAACCATTATACTTGTTCATTCAGGAAGGATGGGAAGGTATTTATTATAGACTATGGGACCCCGCACAAAGAGGTAACAGGGCTTCATGGTCCGTTCAATTCGCTTGAGGATTACAGGAAATTCTACGAAAAGAATCACCCAATAAAAAGGCATATTGAAGCCGTCAGAGTTTTGCAGTGATTGTATAACAGGTCTGAGCCTATTTTCTTGAAATTATTGCCCGTCGTAGACATATTTGAATTGAAAACAAAGACGGGCCGATAGGTCCAAGGAGGTGGTCAGAATGGCTCAGATTGAAACAAAAAGCATGAATAGACCCGATGAGATGAGGACATTTGATAAAGGAAAATTGGAAATCATAAATATCGATGGGAGGATCGTAGGACGGGCCACATTACAGCCAGGATGGAAGTGGTCTGAATCTGTCAAACCTTTAGTTAATACGAAAAGTTGCGAGGCCCCCCACTTCCAGTATCATGTCTCCGGAACGTTGAGAGTTAAGACCGATGACGGCACAGTAAGAGATTGCAAAGCAGGAGATGTGTCCATGCTGGGATCAGGACATGATGCCTGGGTTGTCGGAGACGAACCGGTGGTTTTGGTTGATTTTCAAGGGATGGTAGATTACGCAAAAGGGTCGACAAAGAAATAGAATTAAAATTTATCAAAATCCGACGGGGAATGGTGTCGGTGCTCCCGGGTTGGTAAATAGGGCAAGGTTCATTTTGTCTGTTTAACGAGGGACCGTTGACAACGGTTTCCCCGGGCAGTTGCGGGTTGTTTGATCTTATATACTGCCGTTCCAAAACTCCATAAAGATTACCCGTTCCTCCTGATGGTCCTCATAGAATTTCTCTTGACAAAAAGTTATATATAATTCTGACTAACGGAGGCAGTTCAGACGATCGAAGCCTCCTTTCAAATGAGAGGAGCCATGCAACGAAAGACTATTTTTCGGTGTACGGTCATGAGGGGAGGGACAAGCAAGGGGATCTTTCTCATGGAGAAGGACCTTCCCCGGGATCGACAATTACGGGACCGGATTATTCTTAGTATTTTTGGCAGCCCTGATATTCGCCAGATCGATGGCCTGGGGGGCGCTGATTCTCTCACGAGCAAGCTGGCCATTATCTCTCCCTCAAAAGAACCCGGACAGGATATCCATTATACCTTTGGGGCCGTTGGGATTGACAGGCCTTTTGTTGACTACTCAGCCAACTGTGGCAATATCAGCTCGGCCGTCGGTCCTTTTGCAATTGATCAAGGATTCGTCAAGGCAGAAGCGCCTTTCACGATCGTAAAGATATTCAACACGAATACTCAGAAAATGATCCATGCAAAGGTCCCGGTGGAAAGGGGGAAGGTCGTAATCGAAGGAGATTACGCCATTGATGGGGTTCCCGGAACAGGGGCCAAGATCGAGCTCAGCTTTTTTGACCCTGGAGGGGCTGCAACCGGTCGTCTCCTGCCCACAGGAAATGCGAGAGATGAGATGATTCTCGATTCAGGTGAAAAAATTTCTTTGACCATCGTTGATGCCGGCAACCCCACGGCTTTTCTCCATGCGAGAGATTTGGGGCTCAAAGGGACAGAGCTTCCATCAGAATTTGATCACGATGAACAGAGCAGAGTGAAACTGGAGGGTATACGAAGAAGAGTCGCCGAGTTGATGGGAATTCCCCTCAATCCTTCGATTCCCAAAGTAGCTTTCATTGCGCCGCCTCAAGATTACATAACGCTGGCCCAGAAGGAAATTCGGAGCGGGGAGATTCACTTTATTGCCCGGGCCATGGCCATGGGAAGGATGCACAAAGTTTTTCCCATCACGGGTGGCATCCCAGCTGCCATCGCAGCCGTCATCCCGGGTTCGGTTATTGATGACATCGCCGGAGAAGGACAGGAAAACTCTTTATCACGGAGAAAATTGAACATCGGTCACCCTTCAGGGATTCTTGACGTTGAGGTGGAAGCAAGGCAGGATGGAAAAGAGGTTCAGATTGTTCAATGCACGATCGGGAGGACCGCCAGAAAGATCATGGAAGGGAAGGTCTATATCCCAAACAGAGCATATCTCTTGTAGTCTTCCAAAATCTCACTGCAAAATTAACATTGCAAAATTAGCAATGAACAATGGGAAAACGGAGAGATCACATTTTTGGATTTGTTGCTAATTGCTAATTCTGCAATTTGCAATGAGATTTTCTGAGGGTGGGATTATGTCTGGATATCCAGAGAGCATGCAGGCATCGATCCGCAAGCTTGAGAAGACTCGGCTTTCGAGGGCAAAGGAGGAATTCCCAAAACTCTCACTTAAGGAACGCCAGGAGTTACTCCAGAGGTTTCATCCCGATTATCGGGAGGGAGGAAGGCGTGAGATCAGGGCCGGAGTCAACCGGGGACAGAAGGTGCCCAATGAATTGGCTGACCTGTTTGAAGGGGTGAGTCCGGTTCAGCGCCAAGAAGCGGTCCTCTCCAATGTGAAAAGGGATTTGGATGTATTGATCATTGGTGGAGGTGGCGGCGGAGTCACAGCGGCTCTCTTTGCGGCAGAGCTCGGAGTCAGAACACTGATCACCACAAAACTACGGTTCGGAGATTCGAACACGATCATGGCAGAGGGTGGCATCCAGGCAGCTATTGGAAAATATGACTCCCCGGCCCTTCATTTTCTTGACACGTTGGGAGGCGGAAGTTTCCAGAATCTCCCGAACTTGGTCAATGCTCTTGTTCACGATGCACCTATGATCCTCGAGTGGCTTGCCCGTCTGGGTGTAATGTTTGACCGGAGGGAGGATGGCAACCTTTTGGCCTCTTTCGCAGGCGGCCAATGCCGGCGGAGGGTCCATTCGGCAGCGGACTATACCGGCATGGAAATAATGCGGGTTATGCGGGATGAGGCCCACAGTCGGGGAATCGAAGTCATTGAATTCTGTCCAGCCATTGAACTGGCTTTAGACGAACAGGGAAGATGTGTCGGTGCTGTCTTCATCAACCTTGATACCGGAGAGAAGTTTGCCATCCGATCGAAAACGGTGATCCTGGCTACAGGAGGAATCGGACGTCTCCATATCCAGGGATTTCCAACCACCAACCATTATGGAGCCACAGCGGATGGATTGGTGATGGCCAATCGTGCTGGGGCCAGAATCGTTTTCATGGATGCCATTCAATTCCATCCGACAGGGACAGCTTACCCTGAGCAGCTCTTGGGTCTTCTTGTTTCAGAAGCCTTCCGAGGCTGGAGCGCCCAGCTCGTCAATAGCGAAGGGAAACGGTTCATCAATGAACTTGAGACGCGGGATATGACCTCGTCGGCTGCGATTCGAGAGGTTGTGGAGAGGAGAAAGGGGATATCCACGCCAACAGGGATGCGGGGGGTCTGGCTGGACACCCCCCTGGTTGAGATCAATAAAGGCAAGGGAACAATTCATCGGATCTTTCCCCACCTTTTTCACCGATTTTATACCTTCGGGATCGATATTACGAAGGAACCGATCCTTGTCTATCCCACCCAGCATTACCAGAACGGCGGGGTCTTGATCGATGAATACGGAGAGACCACAGTGAAAAACCTCTTTGCCGCAGGAGAGGTCTCGGGCGGTGTCCACGGAAGAAATCGGCTGGGCGGCAATTCCCTCCTCGATATTTTTGTCTTTGGTCGGCGAGCGGGGATCTTTGCAGCAGAACGGGCCAAAGCGATCGAGATTGGAAAGCTCACCTTGAGCCATGTCAAAGAATACGAAGAGGGATTGGAGAAAGCCGGTGTTCTGAAAAGGGAAGTCAAAGCGCCCATGATTCTTCCTGATTATCGATACGAGAGGGCATTAACCCAGGCGCATCAATAAGAGACGCCATGGGAGAGACAATGGAAGGCCGGGGAAAGAAATTTATACCCATCTATGTTTTTGGCAAGAAGTATGAAGTTCCCGAGGGCCTGACGATCCAGAAGGCCATGGAATATTCAGGGTACCAATTCATCCGGTCCTGTGGTTGCCGCGGGGGGATTTGCGGAGCGTGCCTGACAGAGTATCGGATTCCCGAGAGCTACCGGCTCAAGGTTGTTCTCGCATGTCAGTCTCTCATCGAGCCGGAAATGCAGATCAGCCAGTCTCCCTTCGTACCTATGAATGGGGCCCAGTATGAGCTTGAGAAGCTACGGAGCCAACCTGGGATCCTGGGAAAGGTCTATCCTGAGATCTACCGCTGCCTCCAATGTAACACCTGTACCCGGGTGTGCCCCATGGAGATCCAGGTTATGGATTACATCGCAAATGCTATTCGAGGCGATATCGAAAGGGTAGCGACGCTCTCTTTTCAGTGTATCCAGTGCGGAGCCTGTGCGGCAAAATGCCCGGCCGAGATTTCGCAACCCAATGTGGGGCTTCTGGCCCGGAGGATTTATGGAAGGCATATCCTTTCCATTCCTGAAAGCCTTTATCAGAGGATCAGTGAAATCGAGAAGGGACGATATAATAGAATCTTGGAAAGATTAACCCGGTTGACAACCGAAGAATTGATAAACCTCTATACTCTGCGGGAGCAGGAACCCCAGGAGAGCCAGGATTGGGTTCCAAGGGAACCAAGTTTTCCGGAAGAGATATAATACGGACATTTCCTTACCCTTCTCCCTGGGGAGAGGGATGGGGTGAGGGGGAGGAGATCATTCGAATGGGTGAAAACCTAACCAATAAAATTCTGAATTCTCATCAGGTGTCTGAAAAGGCTCTTTCCGGAGAAGCAATCGCACTATCCGTGGATCAGACGCTCTTTCATGATGCCACTGGAACAATGGCCTCCTTGCAGTTTGAAGCCCTATCCTTACCCAGGGTGAAGACAAAGTTATCGGTGGCCTATATTGATCACAATACCTTACAGGTGGGATTTGAGAATGCGGATGACCATCTGTTTCTTCAAAGCTTTGCAGCCAGATACGGACTTTACTTTTCAAGGGCTGGTAACGGGATCTGTCATCAGGTTCATCTTGAGAGGTTTGCCGTTCCAGGCAGGGTTCTTTTAGGAGCAGACAGTCACACTCCGACCTGCGGGGGAATGGGCATGTTTGCTGTGGGCGTGGGAGGGCTTGATGTAGCCCTGGCCATGGCCGGGGAGCCTTTTCATCTCAGAGTTCCGAAGGTAGTTCAAGTGAGGCTAACAGGCCAACTGCCGCCTTGGGTTAGTGCCAAAGATATCATTCTCGAAATCCTCCGGAGACACACGGTCAAAGGCGGGGTGGGGAAGGTGTTAGAGTATGGAGGCCCGGGAGTTGAAACGTTGAGTGTGCCGGAAAGAGCGACCATCACCAACATGGGAGCTGAACTGGGTGCCACGACTTCGATCTTTCCCAGCGATGAAATCACCCTTGCCTTTTTGAGGTCCCAGCAAAGAGAAAGGGATTGGATCCCATTGAGCCCGGACCCTGACGCCCAATATGATGAAATCTGGGAGATTGATCTGGGCGCTCTGGAGCCCCTCATTGCTCAACCCCATAGCCCTGATCATGTCTGCCCGGTGAAGGAGGTTGAAGATCTTGAAGTCGATCAGGTTGTGATTGGAAGCTGCACCAACTCATCGTATAAGGATATGCTGACAGTAGCTTCCATCTTGAAAGGGAATGCTGTTTCACCGAAGGTGAGCCTCGTCATCGCACCTGGATCGAGGCAGGTTCTGAAGATGCTGGCCCTGAGCGGAGCCCTTTCTGACTTGATCGAATCAGGAGCCAGGATTTTAGAGTGTTGCTGCGGCCCCTGCATCGGAATGGGCCAGGCTCCTTCCAGTGAAGGGGTCTCCCTCCGAACGATCAACCGGAATTTTAGAGGTCGTTCAGGGACCCTCAGCGCGAAGGTCTACTTGGTAAGCCCTGAAGTGGCAGGCGTCTCATCAATCGCCGGGGTTTTGACTGATCCGAGAAAGCATGGAGATCCTCCTCTCATCCAACTGCCCGAGGTTTTTCCAGTGGATGACCATATGCTCATCCCTCCTTTTCCGGCTGGACAGGCAGAGAAGATTAAGATCATCAAGGGTCCCAACATTAAGTCCCTTGTTTTAAAAGAGCCTCTTAAGGAGAAGCTGAGGGGTCCTGTCCTGATCAAGCTGGCGGATCATGTCTCGACTGATGACATACTTCCCGGAGGCGCCAAGGTCCTGGCCCTCCGTTCGAATATCCCGGCCATAGCAGAGTATGTTTTTGAAAATATAGATCCTGCATTTGTGAAGAGGGCAAAGGAGAACGGAGGAGGATTTGTGGTTGCGGGTGCCAATTACGGTCAGGGATCGAGCCGAGAACATGCTGCGATCGCTCCGATGTACTTAGGGATTCAAGCCGTGATTGTGAAATCCTTCGCCCGTATCCACCTGGCCAATCTCATCAACTTCGGTATCGTTCCCCTGATCTTTAAAGATGAACGAGATTATCAACGGGTTGATCAGGGAGATGAGGTTGAAATTGAAGCCGACGGTCTCCGGGATACGGTTACCCTTTTCAATAGAACCAGGAATAGAACGATGACATTGGTTGTGCCCTTAAATGAGAGGGAAAGAGAACTCGTAAAGAACGGCGGGGCCTTATCCTATGTGAAAAGGAAACGAAGATAATTTACTCGTCCCTGAATGTTCAGATGGCTTATGTGTTTGAGTAGAATTAGATTACTTAAGGAGAAAGAATGATGGGTGAGAAGATCGAAATTCGTTCCGATGGAAAGATTCATGTCCCGGATGTTCCGATCATTCCTTACATCGAAGGAGATGGGGTGGGGCCGGATATCTGGAAGGCCTCGGTTCGGGTCTTTAATGCTGCTGTTGAAAAATGCTATGGAAGCAAGAGGAGAGTTGAATGGCTGGAGATCTATGCGGGGGAGAAGGCCTTTCGGTTGAAGGGGGAATGGGCTCCGGAGGAGACGATTGAGGCGATTCGGGAATATAAGATTGGAATCAAAGGGCCTCTGACAACGCCCGTAGGAGGGGGAATCCGAAGTATCAATGTCCTCTTGCGTCAGCGGCTTGATCTCTATGCTTGTATCCGGCCGGTAAGGTATTTCTCTGGTACCCCGAGCCCTTTGAAGCATCCGGAGAAGGTGGATATGGTTGTCTTCCGGGAGAATACAGAGGATGTCTATGCGGGAATTGAGTGGATGGCCGGATCGAAAGAAGCCTTGCGGTTGATAGCTTTTCTGAGACAGGAGATGGGAAGAGAGATTCGGGAGGATTCTGGAGTGGGAATCAAACCGATCAGCAGTTTTGGAACGAAACGCCTGGTCCGTAGGGCCGTCCAGTATGCGCTGTCCCATGAGAGAAAAAGCGTTACCCTCGTTCATAAAGGGAACATCATGAAGTTTACAGAAGGTGCCTTTCGAGACTGGGGGTACGAGGTGGCAAGAGAGGAATTCAATGAGCGTATTCTCTTGGAGAGTGAATTGGGCGGTACGGGGGTAACGAATCTTCCTGAAGGGAAGATCGTTCTAAGAGACCGGATTGCTGATGCTATGTTTCAACAAATTCTTTTAAGACCTGAAGAATATGAAGTTCTGGCCATGCCTAATCTGAATGGTGATTACATATCGGATGCGCTGGCTGCACAGGTCGGAGGGTTGGGGATGGCTCCAGGAGGAAATATTGGAGATCGGGCAGCAGTCTTCGAGGCGACCCATGGAACGGCACCCAAATATGCCAATCAGGATCTGATCAATCCGGGTTCCCTTATCCTCTCCGGTGCGATGATGTTTGATTACCTGGGCTGGAATGAGGTGGCGCAAAGGATCATCGCATCGCTTGAGAGAACAATCTCCCAGAAGATCGTGACCTATGATCTTGCCCGCCAGATGGAAGGGGCCAAAAAAGTGAAGTGCTCGGAGTTTGCCTCAGTACTCATTGAAAATATTTGATAAATTTTGTAAGATGATATTATGATGGTTTCGTAAAAAGTCGTCTCACCGGTGAAAACCGGTGTCCAGTGTTTTTATAATTATCTGAAATTACTCGATTCTGGCTGCCGCCGGGCAAGGGGGGGCTTTCTATGGTTTATGGGTGAGGGAACCGCATAACAATTGGTTTGTCATGAGGGAGTCTATGACCGCTGAAACAAAAAAGAAGAAAGAAGAATCCAAGATCGATATCTACCGGGCATGGTGCAAGGCCTGCGGAATCTGTGTGGCCTTTTGCCCCACCGGGGCTTTGGCAAAGGATGAAGGAGGGTCCCCTTACGTCAAGGATATCGGGAAGTGTATCCATTGTGGATGGTGTGAAATCCGGTGTCCGGATTTTGCCATTACTGTAGAACAGAAGAGTAAGAAGAAAGAGGGGAAAGGTGAAGAGAAGGAACCAGAAGAGAGAGGTATTGCTTCAGGGCAATGAAGCGGTCGTTGAGGGAGCGCTTCAGGCAGGGTGTCGTTTCTTTGCAGGATACCCAATTACTCCGGCCACAGAAATCTCTGAGATTTTGTCGGTGAAACTGCCACAGGTCGACGGGACCTTTATTCAGATGGAGGATGAGATTGCCAGTCTGGGCGCTGTGATTGGCGCTTCTCAGGCCGGGGTGAAGGCGATGACGGCAACGAGCGGGCCCGGATTTTCACTGATGCAGGAGAACCTTGGTTTTGCGGTTATTGCTGAAATTCCTTGTGTGATCGTTAATGTGATGAGGGGCGGACCCAGCACAGGACTTCCGACTTTTCCCTCCCAGAGTGATGTGATGCAAGCGCGGTGGGGGACCCATGGAGACCATCCGGCGATCGTCCTTTCTGCCTCTACGGTCCGGGAATGTTATGACATGACGATCAAAGCCTTCAACCTATCGGAAAAGTTCCGTAACCCAGTTATCTTATTGATCGATGAGGTTGTGGCCCACATGCGCGAGAAGATGACTCTGCCAGACGGAGAGGAGATAGAGATCTTTGATCGGATCAAGCCTACTGTGCCTCCTGAATGGTATATTCCGTATGAGGATACGCCGGGCGGCGTCCCGGCCATGGCCAATTTCGGGGAGGGCTATCGGTACCATGTAACAGGGCTGACGCATGATATCCGGGGATTTCCGACCTCAAGGCCGGACGAGATCGGTCCTTTCATCAACCGGCTCTTTCGAAAGATCAGCCAGAATTTCTCCGAGATCCAGATGGCCGAATACTTCCGGACTGACGATGCCGATATTACCCTTGTAGCCTATGGATGTGTGGCCCGTTCTGCCAAAAGGGCTGTGATTGAGGCGAGAGAGACAGGAAAGAAAGTCGGGCTTCTCAAATTGATTACCCTCTGGCCTTTCACGAGATCTGCTATTGAAAGAATCCTGCAAACCTCCAAAATATTGATCGTTCCCGAGATGAATATGGGGCAGATTTCCCGGGAGGTGAAGCGGGTGAGCCGGGATATTGCTAAAGTGTTTACCCTGAATAAGATCGATGGAACTATCATTACTCCTGAGGAGATTTTGAGCCGAATTGCGGAGGTCGTGTCATAAGGATCATTGCAAAATGAGCAATGGGCAATGATCAATTAACAATGTTAAAGAATTCAAGAGAAAAACTTTTTTGATCCTTCGACCGCGCCCAAGCCCCGCTCTTCAGAGCGGGGAATAGAGGCGCGCTCAGAGCTTGTCCTGAGCGAAGCCGAAGGGATCACCCCTGAGCAAACTCCCGTCTTTAGGCCGGAGAGCCGAAGGGTTGATTTCATTTTGCATTGCTAAATTTTCAATAACCCTTTTGCAGTGATTATTACCAGGAGGTATCCTGATGCCGGAAGTGACCAAGTTGATCCATAAATATCTCCGTCATGACAAGAAGTTCCCCCATGTCTGGTGTCCGGGATGTGGAATCGGAATCATGCTGGGGGCTCTCGTCCGTGCGATTGATCGAATCGGTTATGAGAAGGATCATATTGTCCTCGTCTCCGGGATTGGATGCTCGGGAAGGCTTCCTGTGTATGTCGATTTTAACACCCTTCATACCACCCATGGTCGAGCCCTGACCTTTGCCACAGGGGTGAAGCTGGCCAAGCCCAATCTGAAGGTGATTGTGATCATGGGAGATGGAGATGCCGTTGCGATTGGGGGCAATCATTTCATCCACGCGGCCCGAAGAAATATCGATGTCACTGCGATCATCCTGAATAACGGCATCTATGGAATGACTGGAGGCCAGTATTCGCCCACGACACCGTACGGGATGCGGTCGACTACCACGACCTATTCAAACATCGAGCAGGCTTTTAAGATCTCGGAGTTGGCGGTTACGGCAGGGGCAGTCTTTGTGGGCAGGGGAACGGTCTATCATGCGAAACTCCTCGACAGCCTGATGGAAAAGGCTTTTCTCAAGCAGGGGTTTTCCGTGGTGGAAGTCATTGCCCACTGTCATACCCAGTATGGAAGACAGAATCGACTGGGAGGAGCGGTCGAGATGATGGAGTGGCAGCGGGATCACGCCGTCACGGTCGAGAAGGCGGCTACGATGAAACCAGAGGAAGTCGAGAATAAGATTCTCATCGGCGTATTGGTGGATAAGGAACTACCCGTGTATCAAAACGAATACGAAAAGATCCGAGAACGTGCAAAAGGAGGGGCGGCAAAGTAACGATGGGTGACCGGTATGAGGTTCGATTAAGTGGTTCAGGGGGACAGGGGCTCATCCTCATGGGGATCATTTTGGCCGAGGCTATCGGCGTCTATGAGGGCAAATATGTGGCCCAGACCCAAAGTTATGGGCCAGAGGCCAGGGGAGGGTCGAGCAAGTCTGAGGTGATCGTCAGTGATGAAGAGATTGACTATCCGAAGGCCATGAAGCTCGATCTCCTATTAGCCATGAATCAAAAATCGTGCGACGAATTTTACCCTGATCTCAAGCCGGGTGGATTGCTTGTCGTTGACTCGACGTTTGTCAAACAGATCCCTACACCAAAGGCTTTTCAGGTTCCCTTTACACGAATAGCGCGGGAGAAATTAAAAAGGGAGATGGTGGCCAACATCGTGGCCCTGGGGGCATTGACCCAATTGACCCCTATCGTTTCTTCCAAAGCAATGGAGAGCGCGGTCTTGGGACGGGTGCCCAGGGGGACAGAGAAGTTGAATCGTGACGCGTTAAAGGCAGGAATCAACGCAGCGAAGCGGGCCAAGAAGGAATGGAAGGAAATCGAAACTCCTCCAGAACCTCCCCGAGATGACATGTTGGATTTTTATTGATCCTTCGACTGCGCCTAAATCCTGCTCTCATTGGAGCATGGATAAAGGCGCGCTCAGGATCAACCCTGAGCAGAGTTTTCGGTCAAAGAACCAGAGAGAGCCGAAGGGTTGATGTCCCATTTCTTCCTCTCCCTCATTTTGGAGGCTTTGTCGTAATTCCCCGTCCGCCCTTCGACACGCTCAGGATGAACGGGTAAGTAATTGAGTTTAAGGTGCCTATGTCCGTTTGTGGTGAGCCTGTCGAACCATGAATGGACTTGCGACACAGTCACTTGAGGGGAAGGGAAAGGGTGGGGGTGAATAAAGACGGTGAGAAGGAATTCCTTCGTCTATTCCGTGACTCAACGGATCGCCCGTGCCATTTTTTCCCTCCTCTATCAAATTGAGATAGAAAGAGAGACGGATTCTCTTGTCAAAGGCCCTGCTATCATCGTTCCGAAACACCAATATTGGACCGATATCCCCCTGGTGAGCTTTTCTTTTGATTCTTCTCTCCTCTTTGTTGCCAAAAAAGAACTTTTTCGGTTCCCGGGAATAGGAGTTTATCTTTCCCTGCTGGGAGGGATTCCCTTGGACAGGGATCGGTCTATCAGGACCTTCAATGCAATGAAATACCTCCTTTCCTGCCTGAAAGCGGCTGAAAAGGTGGTCATCTTTCCGGAGGGTACTTATGTCCGAGAGACGGTGGGGCCTGGGAAGAACCGTTTGATCCGGATGGTCCTTGGAATTCAATCGGAAATCAAGCAACGGATCCCATTTATTCCAATGGGCATTCGATATGGAAATAGGGGAGGTTGGAGAAGACCGGTGGAGATAAGAATTGGGTCTCCCCTTTTCGCGGAGGGAGAGCATGAGTCCATTTCATTAACCCACCGGATCATGGAAGAAATCAGTCGGTTATCCGGGTTACCCCGGTTAACATCGCAGGGATGAACAGGACTCCGTCAAAGTCGTGTAAAGCACGTTTGGCAAAATCCCTCTGAATCTCCCTTTAATTACAAAGAGAAACTTTATATTCCCCCCCCCTTAGAAAAGGGGGGAAAAGGGGGGATTTGTAATTTGAGTTCGGAGGGTAAATGTTATATTATATACTCCAAACGACTTACTATTTTAGTCAACAAAAGGGAGGTTTTTATGCCTATGCGTGAGAGGAATCGGGAATTGGCGAGAAGAAGAAAGAGAAAGGAAGAGAGACGGAAGCTTCGAGCCAAGGGTCTTCTGCCCCCGGTCGGAACCATTCAGGGCCCAAAGGAGGCTGAAAAGAAGAAGATCAAAAAGGAAACACCGAAAGAAGGAACTCCTGAAGCACCCAAGGAAACTCCCAAGGAAGCCCCCAAAGAAGTCGTGGAGCCATCACCCAAGCCTTAAGGTTCACTCATACCCGGGTTAGGGACACCCACTCATTTGTAGGGATTTCGGTCATAGGATTTGGATATTGCTGCAATTCTTATTTGGACCGCATCGGAGTAAAATACCACGTCCCCTTCCTCATCTTTTTAATCTCCCGAAGGAGCTGTTCAAGATCTTCTTTCCGTTTTACAAAATCGATTTCGCTTGTATTGACCACCAGAAGAGGGGATTGGTCATAGTGGAAGAAATAGTAATTATAAGCCTCTGTCAACCGTTTCAGGTAGTCTAACTCGATCTCTTTTTCGTACGAGATATTTCTTGATTTGATCCGTTGGAGAAGGACCTCGGGCTTGGCCTGCAGGAAAATGACAAGATCAGGAGTTGGGAGGCGTCCTTCGAGGAGTTGAAAGATCTTTTCATAGAGGGCAAGCTCATGTTCATCGAGGTTCAGGAGGGCAAAAATCCGATCCTTATCAAAGAGGTAGTCGGAGAGAGTGATCTGATTGAAAAGGTCGAGTTGGGCAATCTCTCGCTGCTGTTGAAACCGGGTGAGTAGAAAAAAGACCTGGGCCTGGAAGGCATACTTTTTGGGATCCTGATAGAAATGGGCGAGAAAGGGGTTCTCCTCAGGTTTTTCGAGAAGACAGCGAGCATGAAATACTTCTGCCAGGAGCTTTGCCAGACTTGTTTTCCCGACGCCGATGGGTCCCTCAATGACGATATGCTGGAACATCGTTTCAAATCCCAAATCCCAAATTACAAATTCGAAATAATTCCCAAATACAAACTACACGGCGTCTACAAGTGACGGAAACGATTCTGTCTTGGAATTGAGTGCTTGTCACTGATGTTTCCTATCACAAAGAGAGAGGTTTGTCGAGAAAATTATTTTTCCCAAATCCCGATAGAGAGAAATAGACGTGATGAACCGTGAGGATTCAGGAGTGGTTGACAGAGCTGCCTTTTATTCATTACGATTGATTTGACAAATCCATTGTTGCTGGAGCTTTAAGATCCATGTCGTTCTCCCATAATCATCTCAAGGCGATGATTTTTGATTTTGATGGCACCTTGGCGGTACTGAATATTGATTTCGGTCTCATGAAGGAGCGCGTCCTCCAGTGGATGAAAAGGTTTGGGGTCCTGGAGGAACGGATCAAGGAAAGGTATCTCTTAGAGATCATCGATGAAGTTTATCGTCTCTTATTGGAGGAAGGCAATACCTCTGGAGCTGAGCGTTTTTATCATGGTGCCCATCTGATTCTTCAAACGGTTGAGTTTGAGGCAGCGGGAGACGGAACATTAATCCCAGGATCGAGAGAGACCCTGACCTTTATCAGGCAGAGAGGGATAAAGGTGGGGATCATCACGCGGAATTGCGACGGAGCAGTCCGGAAAGTTTTTCCAAACATCGATGCCTATTGCGATGTTTTTGTTTCGAGAGATTCGGTCAAGCGGGTGAAGCCCCATCCCGATCATCTGGTTTCCGTGATGAAGGCCCTGAAAGTCTCAGAAGAGGATGCCGTGATGATTGGAGATCACGTGTTGGATATTCAGGCAGGGAAGAGGGTAGGCATGAAAACGGTCGGTGTCTTGACCGGGAGAATTAAGAAGGAGGAGTTCGAAAAGGCGGGGGCAGATTACATCCTTAGAGACGTTTCAGAGATACGCCAACTACTGGAGGATCAAAGATGAAGAAGAAAGTGATTCAAACCGAGAAAGCACCCAAGGCCATTGGGTCTTATTCGCAGGCTATCCAGGCTGGGCCATTCCTCTTTATCTCAGGCCAGGTCCCAATAGACCCATCTACCGGAGAGCCGGTTGGAGG
>DATIGG010000535.1:0-2934 GCA_035454825.1 Thermodesulfobacteriota bacterium
ATCGTTGAGGATGAGGAGGAAAGAGAAGTGATCGGGTGGAGAGGGAGGGTACCGGCCCTCGAAGAGGTGAAGCAGTATCTCTTCAACGTTTCCTGAAAAGAATTACGATTCCCTCTTTTTATGATCACAGACCATGTTCGAAATCAAGGGATTCATAGAAACCTCCTTTGTAGACTGGCCAGGGAAGGTCTGTTCTGTCCTCTTTCTGCCCTACTGCAATCTGCGCTGTCCATACTGCCATAACCATCCCCTTGTTCTTCATCCGAAGCAATATCCAACCCTTCCTTTCAGGGACATCATGAGGCGGCTTCTTTCTTTTCAGGGGTGGATCGATGGGGTTTGTCTCACTGGAGGAGAGCCCACCCTCCATGCCGATCTCCCTTCTCTGATTCGAAGGATTCGACGACTCGGTTTTTTGGTCAAACTGGATACGAATGGATCGAACCCCTCTCTCCTCGAACAATTGATTGCCAAGAAGGAAGTCGATTTTGTCTCGATGGATGTCAAGGCTCCGCTCGATCTCTCTCATTATTCACGGGTCGCAGGCTTGGCCGTCAATCTTGACCTTGTTTTGAGGTCGATCCAGATCCTAAAACGAGGAGAAGTCGAATATGAATTTCGAACCACGGTTGTCCCGGGCCTCCACTCGCCCGACGATATCCGAGAACTTGGCCAGCAGCTCAAGGCAGGTTCGAGACTGGTCCTTCAGGCTTTTAATCCGGAGAACCCAATGGATCCTTCCTTGAAAGAGACACTCCCCTATGATTCAGAGAAATTGAGAGAGCTGGAAGGAGAAGTCCAGCGGATGATGTAACCCCCTTTGTATCGTGAAGGTGAATTTGCTATACTTGCACAATCCTGAATCGAGGCACGAAGTCTTCGTTCTCCCTTTGACAATGATCGATGGCTGGAAGCTATCATGACATTTCCTTCACTCCAAGAGATTAAGGAAAGGGTAGAAATCCTGGAGAGAGAGCTTTCACTTTTGAGGCCCGCCCTTGAGATCGTCCCGGATCCCGTTTTCATTCTTGATCCAAAGGGAGCCTTCTTGAAGGTGAATCCCAGAGGGGAGGAAATGCTGGGCTACCCGTTGAAGGAACTCGATCAGATGGTCTTTCTCGATCTTGTCGACTTCGAAGATTTCAGCAAAGTCCGGGATGAGTTAGAGGCCATGAAAGAGAATTCAGAGGCTCGATTGAAAATCCGGATTGTCAATCGGTGGGGAGAGAAGATTCCTGTGGAGATTTCGGGACGGTTCCAGGGCGAAGCGTTTCTCATGGTCCTGAGAGACTTAAGAGAGGCCGTAAGGTATGAGGAGGCATGGAAAGAGAAGGAGAAGGAGTTGCATGAGAAGATACGGGAGAGAGATCAATATAGCCGAGAGCTTCAGGCCATGAGGGATCTCTACAAAGAGAAATTAAGAGAGATTGAAAAGATGAGAGAAGAGGCCGTCCTTCTCTCTCATATCGACGATCTGACCGAGATCTATAACCACCGATTTTTCATCCAGCAACTGACCCTGGAGCTGGAACGTCAAAAACGCTATCCCTCTCCCCTTTCTCTCCTCATGATCGATATCGATTATTTCAAACATTACAACGATACCAATGGACACCTCGCCGGAGATCAGGTTTTAAAGGCCACCGCCCTTTTGATTCAGCACGCCGTCCGCCAGACGGATATCGTTGCCCGGTATGGAGGAGAAGAATTCGCGGCCATTCTGATCAATGCAGGAAAGGAGAAGGCGAGGGAGATCGGCGAAAGGGTGCGGAGAGGTGTGGCGGATACGCGCTATCCCAATGAGCATTTACAGCCGAATGGGAATTTCACCGTGAGCGTTGGTGTGGCGACCTATTCCCCGCCGATTTCGACCCTCACGGGTTTGATTCGGGAGGCAGATAGTGCCCTCTATCGGGCGAAAAGAAAAGGCCGAAACCGGATCGAGGACTGATCGATGAAGACGATCATTGTGGCTGCAGCCCTGATTGCCAGGGGAGGAAGAATTCTTATCACCCAGCGAAGGGAGGGGGACGACCAAGGCCTTCTCTGGGAATTTCCTGGAGGGAAGGTGAAGGAAGGTGAAGAGCCCCGGTACGCCCTGGAGAGGGAACTCCAGGAGGAGTTAGGCATTCAAGGAGAGGCGAGAACCCTATTCGATGCGACCTTCCACTTCTATCCAAAGCATCCCATCCTTCTTCTGGTTTATCATTGCCAAATCAACGGAGGCATCCCGAGACCCTTGGGGTGCCGTGATCTTCGTTGGGCAAGTCTCAATGAGCTGAGAGAGTTAACGATGCCGGCGGCAGATGAGCCCATTCGAAGCCATTTGCTCTTTACGGGTACTGAAGGAGGGGGAAATTGAACCATGGAAGACAATCAGGCAGTGAGCTATGTACGAAGCTTGGAACGGACGATAGAGATTGACCAACACTTTCTGGAAGAAGCGATCGAGGATTTTCAAGAGATGTGCCGGATTGTTTCTCCGGACAGAAATGTCCCGTCGGGTGTCATCGTTGATATCCGGGAACTTTATAAGAATATTCAAAGCCGCCTCACCGAGATCAAGGCCATTCAACAGCTCTTGAAGGGGAAATATCACCGACTTGCGCGGAGAAACCCCCTTCAAGACAAGGGGATTTTGGAGATGGGATTTATCGCTAAAACGACTTTCTCAAGATTTGAGAATAATTTGAAGATGCTCGTAGAGAAGCAAAAGGCCAAAGAGAAGGAAGAAGCCATCAGAGCTACAAAGAGGGAAAAGATCTTTCACTGGTTTCACTCCCGGGAAAACCAGGTCATACTCCTTCGTAATTGGCGGGTTCTCAATGAATTGATTTATCAAACCTCGCCAGGCAAAGGGATGGAGGAAAGACGGAGCTTGGCCGGCGAACGAAGCCTCACCCTCTTTCTGTTCCGTGGCGATGCTCCGTTCCT
>DATIGG010000536.1:0-13605 GCA_035454825.1 Thermodesulfobacteriota bacterium
ATCAACTCCTTTTTCGACCGGAGGCCTGTCATGCTTGCGGCCTTTGTGAAAAATCCTGCCCGGAGCATTGTCTCCATTTCGTAGAAAAAGGATCTGAAAAAGATAAAATAGGAAAGGAGACCCAAGTCATTTTTGAGGATAATCTGACCCGGTGTATCCAATGTGGCATTTCCCTGTTTCCTCGGTCGATGGTGAGAAGACTGGAAGCTAAAATTTTTGCGAATGAGGGATCCACCTGGGAATTAAACCTCTGCCCTTCCTGCCGGACTAAAACTCCGGTTGGAAAGGGAATGGGAACGAGATCTGAGACAGATGAATTTGTTCGAAATCTTGATTCAACAAAGGATTCCATTTTGAGGAACAGATGATGGGAAGCTCCTTAAGACCAGTCGTGATGATTGTGGAAATCATCGTACTCATGGGCGTGATGGGGTCCCTTTTCCTTGGGGTGAAACTTTCAGCCTTCGACTTTGGATTGGAAGAAAAGTACAAAAGGTTTCTCTGTTGGGTCTTTATGATCATGGGCTGCTTGGCTTTAGTCTTCTTTATTGCCCATTTGGTTACGTTCTATCCTCGTTCGTCAACTTCATGAATATTCGTTTGCCCCTCTCCCCTGCCTACCGGCAGGCAGGCTCCTGGGAGAGGGTGAAGAACAACTTGGAAAGGTAAAATGAGTTCTTTAACCCGTTTCTGGAGCAGTCAAGAAGTTTATATCATGAAAGTCTTTTTGCCTGTGATCCTTGGCTTTCTCGTTCTCTTCATCGGGCTTCTGGCGGTTTCTGTCCTTGCCTTCTGGTGGCGGCACTATCGGCTATGGCATCTCGGGAAAGCGGAGAATCGTTCCGATCAACGAGCTGGCCGGCTGAAGACTCTTTTGGCCGTCACCTTCGGCCACATCCGGTTCTGGAAGGAGCTCTACCCCGGCTCCATGCACTTTTTGATCTTCTGGGGGGCCATTCTCATTTTTCTGGGTAAGGTTGTGAGGCTTTTTTCATACGTTGTGGGCCTGACGAACCCTCCTCAGGCCATTTTTGAGTATGCTTCCTTTGTTTCAGAAATCGGAGGCCTCTCGGTGGTGATGGGCGGGTTTCTGGCCGTTTACCGGCGATATATTCTCAAACCTTCGCGCCTTGAAACAAAGCCCACCAATACGTTGATCTATCTTTGGGGGGTGGTCCTTCTCGTCACAGGCTTCTTCATCAAGGGCTACCGGATTGCTGTCATCGGCGGGGATGTTCCTGATTGGGTTTCTTGGGCCCCCTTCAGTTATTCTCTCTCCCGTCTCTTTCTGATCCTGCCCA
The DNA here is from genome assembly GCA_035454825.1 of Thermodesulfobacteriota bacterium. Classification (GTDB taxonomy): domain Bacteria; phylum Desulfobacterota; class BSN033; order BSN033; family UBA1163; genus DATIGG01. The sequence continues at coordinate 1,302 of DATIGG010000536.1, forward strand.
CCGCCGCTCTCAACGAACTCCTGGTATGGCACCGAGTCTTGATCCATGCGCTGCCCGCCTTTTTATTCTTTGCTTATGTGTTTATTACGCGGTCCCCATTACAGCACTTCTTCTTATCCCCCATCAATGTCTATTACCGTAACCTCAAACCCAAGGGCGTTCTTCTCCCCATCCCCAATTTTGAAGAGGCCGAAACCTTTGGCGTAAAGGAGCTCCCCGAATTGACTTGGAAACAGTTGTTAGATCTTGAAGGTTGCACCAATTGCGGCCGATGCCAGGATGTTTGCCCAGCCCACCTTACGGGCAAACCCCTTTCTCCGAGGCGAATGACCCAAAACCTGAAGGACCACCTGAGACGAGAAGGGCCGAAACTTCTTGCCACTCCTCTGGATCAGCGTAAGCCAGAAGCCATTATGGAAGCCACCGTCGGCGAAGACGAACTCTGGGCCTGCACCGCCTGTATGGCCTGCGAAGAGGCGTGCCCTGTCTACGTCGAACAGATCATCCGGAACATGGATCTCCGCCGTTATCTGGTTCTTGTAGAAACAAAGTACTCCTCTGAAGTGCGATTGACGCTAAAGAATCTGGAGAAGAGCAACAACCCGTGGGGAGCCGGTCGCGGGACACGGGCAGAATGGGCCAAAGAGCTCGGAGTGAAAAACTTCGCTGAAGTGGAAAATCCGGAATTCCTCTTTTGGGTGGGATGCGTGGGAAGTTTCGATGCCCGAAATCAAAAGGTAGCCACTTCGATGGTGAAAATCCTGCAAGCGAGTGGTATCCGGTTTGGGATCTTGGGGAATGAGGAAGGATGCTGTGGAGATCCAGCTCGGAGAATCGGAAACGAATACCTTTTCCAGACCCTGGCAGAGGCAAATATCGGGATCATGAAAGGATACGGCGTGAAGAAGATCCTCACCCTCTGCCCCCATTGTTTCCACACCTTGAAAAATGAGTATGGCCCCTTTGGCGGCGAGTTTGAAGTCATTCACCATGTCCAATTCTTGGCAGAACTGATCTCGAGCGGAAAGCTCAAACTCACCAAACCCATCAACAAGGTGATCACCTACCACGATTCCTGCTACCTTGGAAGGGCGAATCAGATCTTCGAAGCTCCCCGCAAGATTTTAAACTCCATCCCCGGTCTGAAGCTGGTAGAGATGGAGCGACATCATGAGCGGAGCTTCTGCTGCGGGGCGGGTGGCGGAAGAATGTGGATGGAGGAGCATATCGGGACGCGAATTAACCAGATGCGAACCGATCACGCCATTTCGACAGGAGCCGAGTTCATAGGAACCGCCTGCCCTTATTGTCTGACCATGCTATTTGATGGAATCAAAGAAAAGGGGAAGGCCGAAACGATGGGCGCCTTCGATGTGAGTGAATTGGTCGATCAATCCATGTGACATTTCTCCCTCAAGAACCGTCCCTCCGTTTTACTTATTCAGTTTGCTTTTAAACTTTTCCAGCATCTTCGGCACGATCACCTTATAGTCGGCCACGATGCCGATGGTTGCGTTCTTGAATATCGGCGCCTCAGGGTCTTTGTTGATTGCCACGATGCAGTCCGATGCCCGCATACCCGCCAAATGCTGGATGGCCCCGGAAATGCCGCAGGCGATGTAGATTTTCGGCTTAACCGTTTTGCCCGTCTGTCCTACCTGATGCTCGTACGGCATCCATCCGGAGTCAACGGCTGCGCGGGATGCGCCCACTGCGCCTCCCAGGGTGTCCGCCAGGTCTTTCAAGATGTTGAAGCCTTCTTTGCCGCCGGTGCCCCTGCCGCCCGATACGATGACATCGGCCTCAACAAGGTTTATCGTGACCTGTGATTTGATGAATTCAAGGAACTTCGCATTCAGGTCTGACTCGGCGACGGTAAAGGTTTCTTTTACCACCTCGCCCGACTTTGACGTATCCTTTTCGGGCAGTGCAAATGCCTTGGGTCTCACCGTTGCGATCTGTGGTTTCGCCTTCTCATTGACTACCGTCACCGTATAGTTGCCGCCAAAGGCAGCCCTTGTGAGCTTTATTTGTCCGGCCTCTACCTTGATGCCGATACTGTCCGTGCAGAGCCCGAAGCCGAGATTTGCAGCGCATACTGCTGCCACGTCCGTGCCCTGACTTGTGGCCCTGAAAAGGGCCACTTCCGGTTTATACTTGTCGAAGAGGAAGCTTGCCGCCTTTGAGTAAGCTTCCACATTGAAAGTCTTGAAAATGGCCCCCTCTACGGCATAGACTTTGGAGGCGCCGCACTGAAAGGCCTCTTTCGCAGCATTCTCGATGGTTTCACCGATGACAAAAGCACAGAGGCCGGAGCCGAGTTCGTTTGCCAGGGTTCTTCCGATGCCTAATAATTCGAAAGACATGGGTGTTGTTTCACCCTCTTTGTGTTCTATATATACCCATACATCGTTAGCCATTGTTCTCCCTCCTCCCGGTTATTTTATCACTTTCAGGTCGATCAGTCTCTCGGTGACGACATTCGCAATATCTTCGAGCTCGCCTTTCAGGATCTCTCCTGCTCCCCGAGGAGGGGGCACGGCAATCTCAACAACCTTGGTAGAGGCGCCGGCCACACCGACCTTGCCTTTGTCCACTCCCAAGTCATCTGCATTCCACTGAGGTATCTGTGCCTTAGCAGCCTTTTTGATACCCATGAGGTTCGGGAGCCGCGGCTCGTTAATCCCTTTGATTACGGAGACGACGGCAGGCAACTTTGCCTCTATGACTTCGATGCCTCCTTCGATGGCCCTTTCAACAATGATCTTCTTGTTTGCCGCATCGATCTGGCGTACTTTTGAAACGTACGTGAGAGGGCTCCAACCGAGGAGGGCAGCCACTTCTGCTCCCACGACGCCGGTATTGCCGTCGGTGGACTGTCTTCCGCAAAAAACAATGTCCACACCGCCAATTTTCTTAAGGGCAGCAGCAAGGACGGAAGCGGTTGCATAGGTGTCGGAACCTGCGAAGGCATCATCGGTGCAGCGATGCACCTCATTGACCGTGAGTGCCAGGGCGTTCCTCAGGACGTCGTTGGCCTTTTCCGGACCCATGGTGATTCCCACGATGTCTCCATCGTACTTTTCCCTTGCGAGTAAAGCCTCTTCCAGGGCAAATTCGTCAAAGGGGTTTGTGATGGGGTTCATGCCGTCTCTCTTGAGAGTACCTTTCGGGGTATCCCATTTGATTTCAGCTTCAGTGTCTGGAACCTGTTTGATACATACAGCTATTTTCACAGTCTCCTCCTTTTAAGGTATTACGATTCACCCGCAGAGGTGGTTTTCTCTTCTCAACCAATGCCTTCATACCTTCTTTCTGGTCTTGGGTGGAGAAAATAAATAAGAACTCGCTCTTTTTGAATTGATTTCTCATCAGGATGGGAGCGTATCTCTCGAGTTTTGATCTTTTGTCATCCCTTCCTCAATCGATCCGAATGATCTTTACGTGCTTTCCGACCCATTCGGGGGGCAGATAGACACGTCCGCTATTTCCACTCTGTTTGACTTCTTTTTCGATCATCTCCTCTCCGTAGACTTCAAACTTGGATCGATTGGGAGGATAGAGAAGTTCTTTAACAGGAGGCGTTGTTTCGGTTAGGTGCATCCTTTTTCGGGTTTTTCCATCCATCGTTCGATCAAATACGATCTAACTACGATTTAACTACATTTCAACTACAACGTATTTATAGCGGATGGGAGAAAAGTTGTCAAGAAAAAACTTAGCGATAGGATGATTATTTAATAACCATTTTTTAGCTACAAGATAACTATCACGGTGGATCTTCTTCACAACCAAGAAAATAATGGCATCCAAACTCATCCCTCCTTGCGGGCCGGGTGCGGGTTCCTATGGTTTCACACCTTTCGAGGCATTACGGCTAAGAAGAGGGGTCTGGGGGTACTGAACTTTGGCTTTACAAAACATAGCCTGGATTGTACGATAATCAGTTAGAGAAAGGAGGAGGTTTCTATGGATTTGATGGAAGCGATCCAAAATAGACGAAGCATTCGGAGATACAGGCCGGATCCCATTCCCGCAAGCATCCTTCAAACAGTTTTAGAGGCTGTGAGGTGGGCTCCTTCATGGGCAAATACCCAGTGTTGGGAAGTGATCGTGGTCAGGGATCCGAAAATAAAATCAGATCTTGCTACGGCGCTTCCAAAGGGAAATCCTGGCCTTGCTTCCATGACCGATGCGCCCTTGCTTCTTGTTCTGTGCGGAAGAAAAGGAATCTCTGGATATTATAAGGGTCAGGCGGCAACAGTGAAAGGGGACTGGCTGATGTTTGATACAGGGATTGCCATGCAGAACCTCTGTTTGGCTGCCCACGCCCTTGGTCTTGGCACAGTCGTCATTGGTCTATTCGACCACAAAAAAGTGGAAGCGATCCTGGATATTCCTCAACATGTGGAGGTGGTGGCCATGACCCCCCTCGGATACCCAGCCTCTGAGGGAGGGAGTCCGAAGAGGAAGGAAATTTCAGAATTTGTATTTCATGAGAAATATAAGAAAACCTAAAGACTATCCAAATATATTTCAAATTCTCCGAATAATCTCCTCCCCCTTCGATGCCTGCCTGCCGGTAGGCAGAGGGGAGGATTAAGGTGGGGGTGGACAAGCCGATTTTGTCCGGATTCAGGTCCCCCTCCCCTTCATCCCCTTCCTCCCACGGTGGGAGGGGAGTTTCTTGGGAGTTTCTTAGTTTAGAATGTGGAGAAATGTTAGAAATGAATTGTCAGAATCAATTGCATAGGTATCCGATACTTAAATTCCAATCATCCGGTCATTGGGTTATTAGAATTTATTGGAGCTTGGGATTTGGTAATTGGAATTTCACATCTTTTTAAGGGGGGCTTTGATAATGATACCGGAAGAGATTCTTCGCTCTCTTGTAATCCAGACAGATTCGAAATTAGTGATGGTTGTCATTGACGGACTCGGCGGTTTGCCTGTCCGGGGTAAGACAGAATTGGAAGCGGCAAAGATCCCAAACCTCGACCGGTTGGTTTCCGTGTCAAGCTGCGGTCTGATCGACCCCATTGCCGATGGTATCACACCGGGGAGCGGTCCCTCTCATTTGGCTCTCTTCGGATATGATCCGTTCCAGTACGAGATCGGAAGAGGCGTTATGGAAGCCCTGGGGATTGGATTAAAGGTGACTAAAGATGATCTTACAGCCCGGGGCAATTTTGCAACGATCGATGAGGCGGGAAGGATCATTGACCGCAGGGCTGGCAGGATCCCTACGGAAAAGAATGAGGAGATTTGTCAATTCCTGCAGAAGAAAATCAAAGAGGTCCAGGGCGTTCAAATTTCTGTCTATCCTGGCATAGAGCATCGGTTTGTTATTGTGTTCCGGGGGGAAGGATTGCGCGATGATCTTACCGATGCGGATCCGCAAAAGGATGGGCTGAAGGCCAAAGGTACGGAATGCCTTTCTTCCGAGGCTCAAAGGACCTCTGCCATCGTAAACGAGTATATTAAAAAAGCGACGGAGGCCCTCACACCGTTTCATCCGGCCAATACTATTTTGCTCAGGGGTTTTTCGAAGGTTCCGGATATCCCATCGATGGGGGAGCGATTCAAGCTTCGTCCGGCTGCCATTGCAACCTATCCGATGTATCGGGGACTGGCCCGGCTGGTGGGGATGGAGATTCTGGATACAGGGAAGACCTATAAGGAGGAAGTGGAAACGCTAAAAGACAATTTTGATCAACATGACTTCTTCTATATTCACTTCAAAAAGACCGATTCCGCCGGTGAAGATGGTAATTTTAAAGCCAAGGTGAAGGCTCTTGAAGAGATCGATCGGGTGATTCCTTTGATTTTTGAATTAAACCCTGATGTCCTGGTGGTGACAGGAGACCATTCGACACCCGCCCTCTTGAAATCACACAGCTGGCATCCCAATCCCCTTCTTCTTTATTCAGAATATATCCGGCCTGATAGGATGCTGCGGTTTACGGAGCGACAGTGCCAGAAAGGACAACTCGGCCGGTTCCAGGCCGTCAATGTCATTCCCTTGATGTTAGGCAATGGTCTGAAATTGAAGAAATTTGGAGCATAAGCCTGCATGATACTGTTGGACTTGTCATGAGAAAGTATCATCATCTCTATGGTCCTGTTCCATCCAGAAGGCTGGGCCGATCTCTTGGAATTGACCTTGTCCCCCACAAATTCTGTACCTACGACTGCGTCTATTGCCAGATTGGCAAAACTACCGAGAAGACCCTCCAGAGAAAAGAATATATTCCTGTTCAGGAAATTTTGGAAGAGGTCGAAGCCTTTCTGAAAAAGGAACATCCACCCATCGACTATCTCTCCTTGGGCGGCTCCGGGGAACCCACCCTCCATTCGAAGATTCGGTTGATCATCGAAGGAATCCAGGCAATCACGGTACTTCCTGTAGCCGTGATAACCAATGGGTCTCTATTTTATGAGCGGGAAGTGAGAGAAGACCTCCTCAGGGCGGATGTGGTCTTGCCTTCCCTGGACGCTGTTTCATTTGAAGTCTTTGAGAAGATCAATCGTCCTGGCCCGGGTTTTTTGATTGAAGACGTCATCCGGGGATTGATTGAGTTTCGGAAGGTTTATCAGGGACAGATCTGGCTCGAAATTCTGTTCTGTAAGAGGGTCAACGATACACCTGAAGAGCTTCAAGAAATGAAGAAGGCCATTGACCGCATCATGCCTGATCAGATTCACCTGAACACTGTTGTCAGACCTCCCTCCGAACGGTGGGTAAGGTCACTCACACCAGAGGAGCTTGAAAAGATCAGGGCCTTCTTCGGACAGAGGGCATCCATCATCTCCGAGTTTGACCGCCATCTCCTGCTGCCACCTGAGTTGGAAATGACGGAAAGAATTCAGAGCATTCTCCGACGGAGACCCCTCTCTCTTTCCGATCTTTCCCGGAACATGGGTTTATCCCAGTATGAATTGGAGAGACTCCTAAAGCCGTTGGTGGAAGAAGGTAAGATTCGAATCCGCTCTTTTAAGGATTCTGTCTATTACGAAGCCGTTCCGGACTGATCGTCCTCTGAGCGCAGAATGATGCCTTTTGCAGAAGCTCGGGGTTTTCTGACAGATGATGACGTATTCGCCGAGGTGTCATGAAGGTCTTCCTGGATACCAATGTTCTGGCGAGTGCGGAGCGACTCGCGGGCTTTGCTGATTTTGCTGAGGGAAAGAATGCTAAGAAGGAATGAAAAAGGGCCGTTCTGTCAAAGCTGCGGGATGCCTCTCGAAAAACCAGAAGATTTTGGCACCGGAGCCAATGGATTTAGAATCGATCATTATTGCCATTTTTGTTTTCGGAATGGTGAGTTTACGGAGCCGAGCATAAGTATGCAAGGAATGATCGATAAGTGCGTCGGTATCATGGCGCAAAAAGGAATAATGCCGGAGGCCCAGGCAAAGGCACTCATGAGCAAAGTCATCCCCATGCTGAAAAGGTGGCAAAAGAAATATAAATAAGTTCATCTCCATCTAAGAATAGAAATTCTTGCATAACCCCAGCAGACGGCTGATGGCCTCCGCTATTTTCAACCTTTGGACGCAAAAAGAAGATGAAATTCACCCAGTATTTCCTCTATATCAGACAAAGACCGGACCGTGCTAAAATTGGAATGGAATTGATTGAAGAAACCACGAAGAATCCAGACTTCGCAGAGGTTCAATCAGACGGGAGAATCCGGAAGTGGAAAAAGATCAAGGAAGAAGGCAAGTTTCTCCGTGTCATCTTGCTTCCAGACGGAGAGACGGTTCATAATGCTTTCTTTGATAGGAGTTTTAAGGGAGGAACGAAATGAAGATAAAGTATTTTTCAGATACCGACACAGCCTTAGTTGAGTTTTCTGCTCGGAAAATTGCTGAAACCAAAGAGATAAATGAAAATATTTACATCGACCTCGATACTTCGGGCAATTTGGTCGCCATGACGATTGAGCATGCCAGGAAGCAGGCAAGTCTCCCCCATTTGTCATACGAGCAGATAGAAAAGGGACCACCTAACAAATCGCTCAAGAGGGGCGCGGTAAAAGCCCGTCGCACCCCTTAGCGTGCGGAAGATACGGTTGCACACGAACATCCTGAAGCTACATCTGATCTTACAAGGTGCCAAAAAACTAAGACCTTTTGAAGGGGAATACTAAGGAGTCCATAATTGAGAAGACATATTCTTCCAAGGTCTCTCCTTATCGATGTTGTTTAAATAAGCCGTTCGTGCTGAGCCCGTCGAAGCATGGACGGCTTAATCAGTCACCCTTCGACAGGCTCAGGGTGAACGGTTTCTTGCCTTTCGTGAAGAGAGGAAGTAGGAATTTGGTCTCCCGTGTCTATACAATTATGGACCGATTATTAAGCGCAGCTAAGGACGCATTCGAAAAGAGGAAAAGCGATGACGGAGATCAACATTGATGAGATCACCGAAGCAGAACTGATCGACCTCAACCATAGAATCGTGGAGCGCCTCCGCTTCCTGAGCCAAATGCGTGCACATGGAAAGATGCTGAAATTCAAGATCGGCGACCGTGTCACCTTTCAGCGCGAAGGACGTTTACCCGTAACCGGCATGCTTGTCCGCTATAATAGGAAAACGGTTACGGTCGTCACCAATGAAGGACAGCACTGGAATGTGTCTCCCAGTTTATTGCGGAGGAAGGAGTCATCCCCTGGAAACGCGGATCTCGGCAAGGCTAATTTGATTCCTCTAAAGAGGAAATAGGACGGATTAATTCTTGGAAGTCAACTGCACAGAGAAAAGCCCGTGGCTTCAGAGCCAGGGCTTTTCCATAGCGGATTTTCCATTCGTTCAGGCTGTTGTAATCTCGAAGGAAACCTGACCGTCGTCGTACTTCAGAGGCTTGATGATTACGTCCATGCCCACCGTTACATCTTCCGGCTTTATCTCTTTTGCCATGCGGGCAAAGAGCTTCAGGCCAACGCCAAAGTCCACAACGCCCATGGTATAGGGAGGGTCCCCCTCGAAGCCAAACGGCGCATAATAGGCGGTGGTAAATGTCTCAAGTTTCCCCTTCTTGGGCATCTCGAACCAGTCCATGTTCTTTGAGAAACATTTTGCGCAGTCAGCCCTCGGAGGGAAAAACTTTTCACCACAACCCTTACAAATGGTCCCTTCAACTTTTCCCTCTGCCAGGAGATCAACAAACTTTGCCGTTTTTGTTACGGCTGTAAAACTCTTCCTTCCAAATTTCTCAAAACCCATACTTCACCTCCCGAAAATTGTGACATTCCCATAGAGTCCAACGCCGCCAATGTTGTGCACAAGGCCGATCTCTGGCTCGCCGGGTACCTGCATGGGTCCTGCCTCGTTGCGAAGCTGCAGGACGATGGTTCGGATCTGGGACCCGCCCGTTGCACCGATGGGATGGCCTTTTGAAAGGAGCCCGCCATCGACGTTCACAGGGATCTTTCCCTCCTTATACGTTGCTTTGTCCCGGACGAGCTGCTTACCCTCACCTGCTGGCGCGAATCCAAGACCCTCGTACGCCATGATTTCTGCAATGGTGAAACAGTCGTGTACTTCGGCCACTTTGACATCTTTTGCGGTGATTCCGGCCATCTTGTATGCCTGGGTAGCTGCTCCATAACCAACGCTCAGACCCTTGGCAAAATCGGGTCTCGCTGCCATGTTGACTGCCTCTGACGCCGCTCCAATACCCAATATCCAGACGGGTTTCTTGGAAAGCGCCTTTGCTTTATTGGCATTTGCAAGAATGATACATGAGCTTCCATCCGCATTCGCGCAGCAGTCCCCCACCCGAAGCGGCCATGCAACGGGCCCAGCCATCTTAGCTTCCGGATCCCCCTGCTTAAAGTCTCCTGGCTTTACCGGTTTCCGATAGACTGCCCTCTCATTGATCACGCCATAGGTAGCTGATTTGATTCTAACACTCATCAGATCATCGTGGGTCAAACCATGTTTGGCCATATAGGCCTGGGCATAGAGGGCGTAATACGCAGGCATCATGGTTCCAAAGGGCGCCTCCCACTGGATATCAGCGCCCCTGCCCATTCTCTCCTGGGATTCGGCAGAGGTGATTTCAGACATCTTCTGGAAACCAAGGACCACGACCACGTCATGGAGGCCGGACTTAATCATGCTATATGCCACTTTTAAGCCTGTGCTGCTCGAAGAGCAAACGGTCTCCACGTAAAACGTAGGCTGAGGAATAAGACCGAGGTATTCAGCGAGGACTCCCGCGGGGGAGCGTTGCTTGTCATATTCCGGAGCCGAACAAAAAACGGAGGCATCCACCTCTCTCTGGGTGATGCCCGCATCCTGGATGGCTTCCCTGAACGCTTCAAAGGCCAGCTCGCGGATAGACCCCTCATACCCTCTGACGAAACTACTCTGACCCACACCAATCACTGCTACATCCTTCATTCAAGGCCTCCTTTTTATCATCCTCTCTTGGCGCGAGATCGGAGGACGATGCTTGTTCATTTAATCACATGGATTTAGATTAATGAAGGTTCATTTTTTTGTCAAGCTGTTTTTTCTTCCGTTCTTCTGAAATTTCCAAACAGCCCGATTATGGTCCTCAATCTCTGATGAAAAATGGTGAGAGCCATCATTTTTAGAAACAAAGTAGAGATAGGGGACTGGAGCGGGATTGAGAGCGGCAAGCAGGGAATCCTTCCCGGGATTGCAAATGGGCGATGGAGGCAATCCGGTTCGAAGATAGGTATTGTAAGGAGTGGGTCGCTGCAGGTCTTCCTTGGTCAGATTCCCATTGAAATCTCTTATTCCATAGATGACTGTGGGATCGCTCTGAAGAGGCATTTTTTGAACCAGGCGATTATGGAAGACGGCTGAGACGAGAGGTTTCTCTTCAGGGAGAGGGGTTTCCTTTTCGATGAGGGAGGCCAAAATGACCGTCTCCCATTCAGACATTCTATGTGGAGAGGCCCTGTTCGCCAAGGCGGGCCCCATAACCTTATTAAATTGATGGACCATCGTTTTGATCACCTCTTCAGGATCCATCTCTTTATATAACTGATAGGTTTCAGGGAAAAGATAGCCTTCAAGTGTCACGCCTCGACCAATCATTGAGGATGAAAGGCCCAGAGAGGTGATCAGAACAGGGGAGGAGGCCTTTTGAAGAAAGTCTTTTCTTTCGACGATCTTTTGGTCTTCGAGGAGTTGGGCAATTTGAGAGAGGGTATATCCTTCGGGAATGGTGACCCGATGCCGTTTCCCTTGCCCCCTCACCAGGGTATTCAGGACTTCCAAAGGTTGCATCCCTGATTCGAATTCGTATTCTCCTGCTCTGAGATGAGCTTTTTTCCCGAGGACTGTTGTGGTCAGAATAAAGAGATGTTTATTTCTAATGATCCCTTGCTCGTGAAGAAACTCTGCAATCTGCCGGAGGGGCATCCCTCTCTTGATATAAACAACCTTAGCCGTTGAAGTACCCGAGGGGGGAACAAAAAGAAACCAGCCGATGAAGAGAGCGGGTAGAAAGAATAGCAAGAGGAGCAGGATAAAAATTCGCTTATGCCGGAGGAGACGGTTCATCCCTTCGATTCCTCGCCTGGTCCAGATATCCTTGTAGAATGAGCACAGCAGCGAGTTTGTCGATGACCCCCTTTCTTTTCTTTCGGGAGAGGTCTGCCTCAAGTAAAATTCTCGAAGCACCAACCGTTGAAAGCCTTTCATCCCAGGTGACGACAGAGAGTGCCATCTTTTCTTGAAAAGATTTTATCCACCGGAAGATTCTTTCAGCCTGTATTCCGATCGTTCCGTCCATATTTTTTGGAAGACCAACCACAACCTTTTTGACGGCAAATTGCTGGATGATACTGGTTAATTCCTCGATGTCCTCTGTAAACGACTTCCTTCTGATTGTCTTAAGGCCCTGGGCAGTTATGCTCAGTTCATCGCTGATGGCAACTCCTATTGTCCGGGAACCAATGTCTAACCCCATGATTCTCATTAACTTTTTATCGCCCATCCGGATCACTTTGTCAAGAATCTCGTTCCTCTGGTTTACTGCTTTTGAAAGGTTTTTTGTAAAAAATGTGAATTTTCGTACATGATTATTTTAATCCATTGATATTATTTATAAAAATTAAATGGATCATCAATCTATCTAAAATAAAAATTGCTTGACAAAAAAAACTTAGTTTGTTATTTATTGCACAATCTAACCCAAAGGAGGCGATTTTATGGATTTTAAATTGACAGAAGAACAAGAAGCAATGCGTGAAATGGCTAAAAATTTTGCAGAAAAAAAGATTGCACCCACGATGGAAGAAGATGAGAAGGAGCATCGTTTCC
>DATIGG010000537.1:0-2316 GCA_035454825.1 Thermodesulfobacteriota bacterium
CATTTGGGCAAGTTTCTTGGATAAGTCATTTCTGCTGTTCAGCACTGTATCGATCTCGGAGGATCCGATAATTTCTCTGAGTGCGAGTTGCAGTTCAAGATAAAGTGCTTCCTGAAAGCTCTGTGACTTGTTAATTGCCACATTTGGGTCCGAAATCTCGTAATTGGCTGCCAGACTGACCTTTAACGTGACACCATCGGAACTCAGCACTTCTTGCCCGGTTATTGAAACAAAGCGAGGCCTAACATCAATCTTTTGGATAACCACAAAAAAGGGGATGTACCAATACTGCCCAGGGCCAATTACCGCCTTGAATTTCCCCCCGAAGTATTTCAATCCCTTCTCGTATTCAAGTATTGTGATTCGTCGCACGCCCATCCTGAAAACGATGATGACAAGGACCATCACAACGAAAACGGTGATTAAATATTCCATTTTCTACCTCCGAAATGTCCCATCTCAAGGGAACCCCGAGGCAACGGCGGAGGTTTTGACCTACAGAGCCGAAGACTCAGTACGTTTCCGCAGGTCCCTTGAGACAGAACGGTTGGGAGTTGAACCCTCGTGCTTGCGCACACCAGCGGGAGGGCTACACGCGGAACCAATGCAACGATGCTGCGAAGGCCGCTTCCATCTCCCGAGACCATATCCATATCAAGATCCGTCGGATTTGTCAAATGGATAATCCAAATGACCTGAAGCATGACAGAAATCGTCGATAACGGGTTGAACTGTTGCATTCCGAGAATAAAATCGAAAAACGACATTACAGGAAGAACTCAATGAGGGAAACGTTGAATTTGTTGGGAGCTTTTGGACTACCTAAAACCGTCACTATCTTGCCAAGAGAGAGACCCAATTGTCCAAGGAATTTATTGTAGATATGATAATCCTATGATAACGTTAAGGAAATTCCACTGAAGGAGGTGCACCATGAAAGTATCTCAGGGTATTCATTATTGGCTGGAGTATCACAAGCTTCATTCAAAAAAAAGCACCCTCAAAACCTACCAGTCGATCCTTTCCAGATTAACGGCTCAATTTGGTGAAAAGGACCTAAACTCCCTTACCCCAGAAGAGGTCCTTTCTTTCCTCACAGACTTCAACCAAGGAACCAACCAGCTAACCAAACGCACCCGGTACTCCCAACTCACTTCTTTCTTCAACTTTGTCACCCAAAACCTCGATCCCAATTTTCGAAGCCCATGCGATACCCCATTGCTGAAAAAGCTATATCGGCGCCCTGGACCCATCCGCTGGACCATTCTGGAAAAGGAACTGGTGGATGAAATCATCTTCCGGACCATCAAACCCAGGAATCGGCTAATTCTTGAGTTAATGGCCCGGGGTGGAATGAGGATCGGTGAAGTCTTGAAACTGACACCCAATGACATCGAGGACAGAAAGCTAACTCTCCGAACCCCGAAGAGCGGCAAGGAACGGGAAATTGTCTTCATCCCTCAGAAGATTGCAGACCGCCTCAAGGAATACATAACCCGGAAAGGGATTGGACCTGACCAGAGGATATTCCCAATATCCTATACGGCAGGGAGAGAAGTTGTGAATAAAGCGGGAAAAGTGGTTGGGATCCACTTGAAACCGCATGATCTCAGAAGACATGCAGCGACCTACGCCTCTCGATCGGGAGTGCCCATAGAAATCGTGAGCAAGGTCATTTTGAGACACGCGAATCTTTCCACGACCCAGCGGTATCTTGGAACGGTGAGCGATATTGAAGCAATGAGGTGGATCGACAATCTCTACGGCTAAAGAGTTCAAAAAGGGGTGAGGAACTCAAGACCTCACCCCTTTGTCAAGCAAAATCGGGCAATATTATCTTCAAACCTTACGTTTTTGGAGCTTGAAAGACGCAACAAAGATGGCAGCTAGCAACCCCCCGTCGGGTCCAACGGGAATCCCGGAATCGCGGAAAAGAGAGGATGGCTGAATGCCTATGGCAATGAAGCCCAGATCGATGTCAAATCTGTCTCCATCACCTAAAATGACCTGCCCCTTTTCAATGGACTTCACGTGGCTCCCTTCGATGATCTTCACCCCCCTGCCAGTGAGCGACTCCATCGCAAGACGCCGCACCCTTTCGGGGGCATCGCCCAAAAGCCTTCTTCCTCCAATGAGAGTGATCTCTCCTTTCCCTCGGTTTTCATGGAGAAGCCTCAAAAGATTGGTCGAAATCTCAATCCCTGCCGGACCTCCTCCCACCACAACAAAACGGAGCTTCTTATTATTTCTTATCGCTTCCAAGATCGCTTGACGGGCCTTGAGAAGATTGATTATAGGCTTTACCGGAAAGAGATT
>DATIGG010000538.1:0-3965 GCA_035454825.1 Thermodesulfobacteriota bacterium
ATCGCTTCGAAATCGTTTTTGCATATCACTGGAAGGATAAAGGAAGGCGTCCTCGAGAGAGAGATTGCCATGGAGATGGAGTTCTTCATGAAGCGGAATGAGGCAGAAGGGATCGGTTTTGACATCATCGTTGCCTCTGGAAGGAGATCAGCCCTTCCGCATGGAAGGGCTGGAATGAAACGAATCGAGAGGGGAGATTTTATCCTGATCGATTATGGCACGAGTTTTCAAGGCTACCATTCCGATGAAACCTGTACGGTCGTCCTGGGAAGCCCATCCCCGGAACAGAAGAAGATATATCAGATCGTGAAGGATGCTCATGACAAGGCTATTGAGAGGGTTCGACCGGGTATCCCCATTCAAGAGGTTGACCAGGCAGCAAGGGAACACATCCGTCAATCCGGATACGGAGAATATTTTGGTCATGGAACCGGCCACGGGGTAGGTCTTGCGGTCCATGAAGATCCGACTGTCAATTCAGAAAATAAAGAACTGATTCAGGAAGGAATGGTCTTCACAATCGAGCCCGGCATCTATATCCCGGGCTGGGGCGGGGTCCGGATCGAGGACATGGTGTGGGTCGCCCCCCAGGGAACCGAGGTCTTAACCTATCTCCCGAAAGAATTGAGGGAGGTATAACTCCCTCAATCCTTACCTCGTACCAATACAGACGCAATAAACCGCTTGTAGTGTAGGGCCTCGTCCCGTCATTTTTACGCCCATAAAGGACTGCACTACGCCTTATAGACTGATTGCAATTTGAAACACTTGACAATTCCAATAACTGTTTTATATTTTTGGGCAAGCGGGCATAGCTCAGTTGGTAGAGCATCAGCTTCCCAAGCTGAGGGTCGCGGGTTCGAACCCCGTTGCCCGCTCCATAAATTCAAGATCATTCAAGAGGTTACAGGCTTTAGCTTGCAGCCTCTTTTTTGTTAGTGTCCCTCCGGAGACTGCAGGTATTAATGTGAATTATAAAGATATTACGGAAGAATATGCAAAGGTATTGTTGAACGCCAAAAAGATAATGAAACCGGCGTGTCATGTTTGCAAGGTTTGCAATGGCGTGGCCTGCGGAGGCAGATTTACCACTACCCTGGAAATGGGCGCCAAAGGAAGCGGCTCCGGTTTCTATAACAGCTTCGAAGCCCTTTCGAAAATTCGTATTGCCCTTGATATTATTCATGAGGATTATGTTCCGGATACTTCTATTGAGTTGTTTGGCAACAAATTTGCCTTGCCAATTTTTGCGGCACCTATTGGGACGTTATTGGTTGAAACTGCATTGGACAGCCCGTATTTTAATAATAATGACGCCTATGCGGAAGCCCTTGTAGAGGGAACGTGTGCGGCTGGCGGGATGGCTTGGCTCGGCGATAATGTTAAGGACGAATATTTATACGGGCAGCTAAAGGCGGTTAAGAAGGCTGGCGGAATGGGCGTTCCTACGATAAAACCGTGGGATGATAAAGAAGAAGTCAAAAAAAGGGTACGCTGGTCTCAAGAAGCAGGTGCCATTGCAATTGCCACTGATCTGGATGCAGTAGGTCTGGGGTATCAATCCGCCTCACCCAAGCCTGTCCGCACCAAAACGGTAGAGGAGTTAAGAGAATTGACATCCTCTGCAGACAAGCCCTTTATTTTTAAGGGCATCATGTCGGTCAAGAGTGCGGTAAAGGCTGCAGAAGCTGGTGCTTACGGCATCGTGATATCCAATCATGGCGGAAATATCATTGAAAACTCGCTTTCTCCCTGCGATGTTGTTGTCGGCATTAGAGAAGCAGTAGGAGATTCTTTGAAAATCTTTGTTGACGGTGCTATCCGAACTGGCGAAGATGTGTTCAAAGTTTTAGCTCTGGGAGCTGACGCCGCTTTGATCGGACGGCCTTACGTTGTGTCGGTTTATGGTGGCGGCAAGGAAGGAGCCTTCCTTTACACTAAAAAGCTCCATTGGGAATTGGAGAACATCATGCGCCTTACCGATTGCAGAAACCTCAAGGAAATTAAACAGGATAAGATTGTATTATTAAAGTAATCTACCGCTTGAAGATTCCAAAACTTCATAGCCGTGTGGCTGGCAGGGCTGCTCCTAAAATTGTATGAAAGAGGCCGACTAAGGCCTGAGATAAAAAGTCAGAAACGGTGAGAATCATTGTTCTATTTATTATTTTAAAGAGCGGCCGTAGTCGTCTTCGAAGCGTTCGATATCATCTTCTTCTAAGTAATCCCCACTTTGGACCTCAATGATTTGAAGGAGTTCTTTCCCGGAGTTCTCAAGCCGATGTTTTGTGTTTATCGGGATAAACGTGCTCTCGTTCGAATGAACCAGATAATCCTCATTCTCTCTGGTCACCCTGGCCACCCCTGTTACAACAACCCAGTGCTCACTCCTTCGGCGATGACGCTGGAGGCTTAGCCGCGCCTCTGGTTTAAGGACAACCCTCTTGATCTTATATCCCTCTCCCTTCTCCAGAACGGTATAACTCCCCCAGGGCCTCTCAACGGTCCGGTGGATGAGGTGCTCTTCCCGGGCATTTTGCTTCAAAGCCTCGACGATCTTTCGAACTTCCTGAGTCCTTTCTTTCGGGGTCACAAGGGTTGCATCTGCGGTATCCACGACCACCATGTCCTTGAGGCCGATAGTGGCAACAAGCCTTTTATCTGAAAATATGATCGAGTTCTGACTTTCTATATCGACGGAATTCCCCCGGAGGATATTTCCCGCCTGATCTCTTTCGACAATCTCATCCAGGGCAGCCCAGCTTCCAAGATCAGACCATCGGAAGGTCGCTGGAACCATCCAGACATCCTTGCTTCGCTCCATGACACCATAATCAATGGAAATAGGTTCTAATTTCGCATATTGCAGAGCGCAGAGCGCAGAGCGTTGATCTTGTTTCTCAGGTTTTATGGGTTTATTGGATTGACTTTCTTTGCCAGGATCGCCTCGAACAAAAAGAAGAGATTCTACCTCTTCCAGTGTCTCATAGAGAGACGGGAGGTGTTTTTGGAGTTCGGAGAGGAGTTTGGAAGTTTTCCATACAAAAATGCCGGAGTTCCAAAAATAGCCCTGCTTTGAGAGAAAGGATTTCGCTCTCTGAACATCCGGTTTTTCGAGGAAGCGGTCCACCTTCAGAATACCGCTGAGCTCCTCTTTCAAATGTTTCTTAACCTTGATATAACCATATCCTGTTTCCGGACGTGTGGGTTTTATTCCGAAGGTGACGAGATGATCCTCCGATGCTCCTTGAATGGCTAACCTCAAATCGCCCAAAAATCTCTCCCTATCAGGAATTGCGTGATCAGAGGGCATCACCATCATCACGGATTCAGGAGAAAGCTGATGAAGGTAGACGGCAGCCAGGCCAATGGCCGGAGCCGTATTTCTTCCCAAAGGCTCAGATATAAACTGGATCTCCTTGGCCACAGGACCCAGAGGATCAAGGTGAAAACGGATGTCCTCGGCCTTATCCTCTGTTGTCACAATCCAGATATTCTTTGGAGGGACAAAGTCTTGAATGCGCTTGATGGTCTGGCGAAGAAGGGTATCTTCTCCCACGATCTGGAGCATCTGTTTGGGACAGGTTTCACGGCTCAGGGGCCAGAAACGGGTACCGGAACCTCCGGCGAGAATGATAGCGAAAAGCTTCTTAGGGTCGTTAAGTCCTTGGGTCATAGCACCGTTGACTCCTAACGTGAATAGGTAGATAGATAACTACCCCGCGTAGATCCGTTTCATTGATAATAACTGCGATACCAGGCGACGAAGCGCTCGATTCCCACTTCGATTGGGGTGGAGGGTTTAAAACCCACGTCCTTCATCAGATCATCGACATCGGCATAGGTTGCAGGGACATCACCTGCCTGCATGGGGAGCAGATTCTTCTCCGCCTTTCTACCCAGACAACCTTCCAAAACCTCGATAAACCTCGCTAACTCAACCGGATTATTATTGCCTATGTTAT
>DATIGG010000539.1:0-13471 GCA_035454825.1 Thermodesulfobacteriota bacterium
GTCATGACATTCAAATCTAAATTCTCCTTAAAGAACAAAGGAACAAATAGATGCATGCCATAAAATCCACCCAGGAGATTTAGCTTGGAGATCCAGATGAATCGTGGAATATTGGCAAAGACTTCCAATTTATCCAATTCCACTCCGTTTTTCGCAAGGCTTAAGGTATTTCCGTGATTGTCTTTCAGTTTGGAGGCGTGATAAAAGAAGTTATAATCCTTGAGATAAAACCCTGGGGGTGGCGCAACGCCTATCAGCATGGCCTCTGCCCCATTTGGATAATGTTGTCCCCCTCCTGCAAAGGCGAAAAGAGGAAGAACGAATAATATGACCGGAATGATAATTGCAACCCTAAACCCTCTCAATAACCCTCTTCTTACTCCCATGATTTACCCTCCTTTCGATGAATGGTTAAGCGATCACTGATTCTCCCTAAGACCTTGTGCACCTCCTTTCTTCAAGCCCTACACCCTCCTTCCCTCCCCTTACGAAAGGGAGGAATTCCCCTCTTTGGAAAAGGGGGGTAGGGGAGATTTTCTGATGCGTGTCAACGAACAGACTAAAATATCAAACGGTTTGATTTTAGATAACAATGAGTTGGTAGTCAATATGAAAATTTTCACATATTCATTTTTATGCTTGATATTCTAATTCTTCTTTGGAAAAATTCTGTGCGAAGGGAATGCATTTGAATGATGGAATAGCATGATTCCAATAATAATTCCGCTGAGAATGAAAGATAATTTTATCTATTTTTGTCTTATTTTTTGGGCTACTTTCAGGATAGTGTCTATGTAAGGTCCACTATGATTATAATACCACAGGACTTTTCTCTTTTTCTCCATGGAGATCTTCTTTTTCCATCCATGAAGATTCAGGTAATTTGCGACGCTCAGGGTTGCCGACTCCTTACTCAAAAGCCAGTTCTCAAAACCTTCTTGACCGTAAGCAAAGGCGATATAGCTCGAAGGAATAAATTGAGGCATGCCTAAAGCTCCTGCATAGGACCCTTTGACTTCCAGGGGATCGAGCTGCTCATCTCGAATGATATTCAAGAAACATTTCAGCTCATGATAGGCCCAATTCGCCCGACGTTTCGCCTTTTTTTCTACCCATTCATAGGAGAGTTCGGGGTCAGCGTCCCGCAGAATGAGAAAGTTACTCTGCAAATTATCCGGCGTATCCATGACGGCCATGCTGGCCAGGGTTGGGACCACCCGATGTTTTCCTGTATTCTCCCCAAACTTTGACTCAACAAGGAGGATCGCCACGATCACTTCCTTTTCCACATTGAAGCGTCTCTCCACCTCCTCGAGAAATTTATGGTTTTCGCGAAGGAATCTCTTAGAAAGGAGAATGGATTCGGAACTCAAAAAATGGGTGTAGAATTCCTCTTTTTCCTTTGAATCTAAAGAAATGACCATTCGATCCGGAATCACTCCTGCTCGCTCATCCGTAAAGAGTTTTGATAAAAATTCAGAACCAAATCCATCTCTCGAGAGGCGCTCGGACAAAGATTGATAAACAGGAGGAATATCAGGGGCCGGATCACCAGAGGCGAGGGAGGGAAATAACAACAGGAGGATAAGAATCAAGATTCTCATGAAAAGCCCTTTCTGAAACATCTCAGAGGTTCTTCAAGGTCCTTCCAATTCCTCAAAACGAATGGGATCCATAGAATGCACTTTACCAGGTTGAATTCTTTTTTTCAACATCTAATTTTTAAAAGTTTTAATGAAAACAATCATGATCCTAAGGAGTGACCCACATCTGTCAATTTAACCAATAGTAGGGTAAAATAGTTCTCATGAAGATGCTCATCCCATGCCTCAGTCTTATTTTGGTTCTTGTTCAGCTCCCTTTCGGACCCCAACCCCAGGAGAAGCCGGAAGAAGAACCCTCACCGGTGAAGGGGTGGTGGTTAGTGAAACACTTCTCTGTCCCTTCAACCCTCTATTCGAAGACCAGGGGAATTATTAAGGCCGAAAGCCTGGGTACCCGCTCCTCCCTCTTTCAGGAGGTTGGAGAAAAAAATAAGGACTATCCGATCCTCTCCTGGAGATGGAAGGTATCCAACGTGGTTCACTCTGCCATCGAAACAAGAAAGGACCGGCACGATGCGGCAGCCAGGGTGATCGTCGTCTTTGGAAAAGAAAAGAGGGTTGGGCTCTTTGGAAGGGAGCCTTTGGGTCTGAAAATTGAATATATCTGGGCAAGCCATCTACCCCAGGGGCATCTTTTCGACCATCCTGGCGAGAAGAACTGTAAGATCTTTGTCCTTGAGTCCGGTGAGAGAAAGGTCGGACAATGGGTCTCTGAGGCTCGGAATATCCATAAAGATTTTAAGGCCGCCTTTAGTATGGACCCGCCTGGAGTCCTTGTGATCGGTATCCAGACCGACACCGATCACAGTAACGAAATGGTCACGGCCTGGTATTCCGAACCGATCCTGAAAAGAAAATGAACTACGGTTTTGGAAGCAGGGCGTCATTCCGGGCGAAAGCCTTGCACCACATGGTGTTCAGGGCGAAAGTCGGAATCCAGTTTTTTCAAGGGTCTCTGGATGCCGAATCTGGTCCGGCATGACGGACAAACGGATTCTATTTAAGATTAGCACCGAGCGAATGAGTGTGTTATAAATAACATATATTCACGAGCATAAATCAGATTAACGTTTCAGAGGAGGAATTCATGTTTGAAGTTTCAGAAAAGGCGTATGAGATGATTAAAGAGGCCCTTAAGGACAAGGAACCACCCGTCCCTTCGATCCGTGTCGTCTATAATGAAGGTGGCTGATCAGGCCCGTCTTTGGGCCTGGTTCTGGATGAATCAGGGGATAATGATACCGTTATTACGGAAAAGGAAATTACTTTTATGGTCAATAAGGACCTTCTTGAACGCGTTAAGCCTATCAAAATAGATTTTGTGGATACCCCGATGGGTTCCGGATTTCATATCTCCTCCGGTCTGAAGAAAGACAAGGATTGCGGATCCTGCAGTTGTTAGAGACACACTCTAATGATTTTTTTTAAAGAAGGGCCGGAGCCACAAATAGGCTTCGGCCTTCTTTATTTCTCTTTTTTCCAGCCGCAGTTTTCTCAATGATCCCTCTTGCACGGAGAACGTGAAGGGGATGTCGATTGGGCATAATGGAATCAGGAACCTGCGGTGTTGAAGGTAGACAAAAGGAGGGAAGTATCATGGCTTCTGTGTTAAAGGTAAAAGGGATGAGTTGTAATCATTGTGTCATGACAGTGACCAAGGCCTTGAACAAGCTCGACGGGATTCAGAACGTCAAGGTGGACCTTCCAAAAGGAGAGGTGAGTTTTGATAATACCAAATCCGTTGCCCTGGACAAGGTGGAAAAGGCCATAACAGACGCCGGGTACGAAGTTGCGAAAGGTTAAGGATAGTCTGTGCGCCATGAGCTATCCCAATTAGAGGGAGGTTGTTATGCCTATTTACGAGTACCGGTGTCGAAAGTGTGATAAACTCTTTGAGGTGATCCAGAAAATAGATGAGGGAGGAGAGAATTTGAAATGTCCCTCATGTGGCAAAAAGGGACCTGAAAAGGTAATGTCCTGTTGTTTCAGCTCTTCAAAGGGCTCTGAATCAACCGCCGCCCCCTCTTCCTGTAGTTCGGGTTCTTCGAGATTTAGCTGAGGCTAACGGATTGACCGGTGGTTCACCGGCAATGCCCTAATGTTGCCTCTTGGACCGAAGAGGCCTCCTATAAGCAGGGGACCTTCGGGGAAACTTCTTCCAAAATAGACTCCTCTCAATGGGCACGTCTACGCAATTCTATTTACATATTCCGTCCTCAATGACGGTTTTATGTCTATTGAAATGGAAACGCCCTACAGGGTCCGACTATAGGGCCGTCTCTTCTCCTTCATTAGTGCCATTTCGTCAAGTCAAAAATGAAAAATCATTTTTCCCATTGGTTCTTTTGTCTGAAGAAGTTCAAATAGCTCCATGTGAAAGTCTCCTTGCCACCTCCCGCTCAACTCTGTCGTTGTTCCACTCGGGATGAGTTTTTTTCAGATGGGATATCAACATATTACGGGCTGATGTCCACAGACTAAAACCAATCCGTATTCTTTCGGCCGGTGTCTTATGGCGCAGGACCTCTGCCATGGCGTCATCTACCACTTCAATTTGTCCTGCGTCCAATCTCAAAGTCGCCATCTTTTCTCTTCCCCGTTTTGTCAAGAGTCAAAGGCTAACCTGTCAAAGGCTAACCCCAGACTTTGATTCAACCGTTTGAATCGATACTGTCAAACCCGGGCCGAATAAATAATCTTGCGTTGGGGAATGTTTTCTCGACGGCCTGTCGCAACCGGTCGAGAAAAGAAATGATTTCGAGAACGCTCTCAACATGGAGTCTGTCGTGGTGAGAAACCATTGCCCAAGCGCCAATGGATCGATCCATGGCGATGAGCGCGATTTTGGCTGAGCCATCTGAATCACTAGAGAATTCGCCCTCTGCTTCTTCCTTCTCCTCCATCCATCCCCCCACTGCTCGCGTAACTTTGGCCGCAATAAAGTATTGGTACCACCGGATCACCTCGAAGGCTTCCTCCATCTCCACTCCCTCGCCAACAGCAGGTGTAGATTCAAAAGGGAGTTCCTCTATCCTTCTGAACCAGTCTTCCACCATGCTGCTGTAAGTCCTGGCGACCCGGCAAACGACATGGTTTTCCGCAGCCTCCTCCTTCGCCCGCATACTTTCAGTGTCAATCGCTGAATCGATAGTCTCAAGGTCTATTCCCCATTTCTCTCCCGCTTCTCTCAGGAGTTCCAGGGCTTCCGTCAGGACATTCGACAATTTTCTCCAGAATGCCGCATTCCTAATGTCCCGCGTCTCAGGGTCCGAAAATTCCTCCTCCGAAAGAGAGAAATTCAAACACCGGAGGGTTTGAGGACAACGTTCGCACCACCGGTCACAATAGTTATAGATTCCCGGGATGAATCGCTCGTTCTCAGCAAGTTCTTTCAGGCAATCCCGATTCATAATCTTGCCTCCCACACCGTCCCTCCTCTGTCGTTAGCCGAATCAGTAAATCATTACTCTTAAACAGGTGAAGGAGTCAGTTCGATTTTATAAAGCGTCTTGATCGGAATCTTCTTGGCGGCCCCAAGTATCTCGATTGCCACGATCTCGTTTTTTGACGTGGTATGAAGAATGACACCTTCGGCCATCTCTATGGCTCCGTCAGGCTTCTTAGACGAAAGCTGGATATAAGCCGCGTCGGCCTCCTTATCGTATCTGACTTTCACGATCTCACCTCCACATCTTCTTCTTCAGTGGATAAGCTGTAATAATGAAAAGTTGATTTTCCGTCCTTTCATATATCACTTTAAGCGGGTAGCCAGAATATTTTCTCCTGAACTTCTTCAGGACGACCAATTTGTCCCCTTCCTTATCTTCGACATCTGCCGCTTCGATTGCCTCCAAAATATCCCTTTCAGATACTTTATACAACCTCATATTGTTTTTTGCATGCCGGGATATTTCCATTAGCTAACCTTGCCCCTTCACCTCCGGATATTCTGAGGTTCCCCTTCCGTCAAATCTGTTTTCAAGAACAATTTTGAGGAAGTCTTCTTTCTGAGCCGATGATAGTGTGCCGAAGTAGATTGCTCCATTCAGGGAAATGGCGACCCTTTCACATAAACGGTGCTGCGAATGTTGCTAAAACGGGTTGATATCTATGCCCAGTATTACGATCGGCATGTCAAAAAAAGGTTTCAGATAGTGGAACTCTTTGAAGGCTTTTTCGAAGTGCATCATTCCAGAATAAGTCTTCCGGCCTCTTTGCAATGCCTTCTGCTTTCCGATCTCGCACAGAATATTCGCAAAACCCAATGTCGGGGTAACAAGGATTCCTAAATGAATCTGTTTTGATAAATAGGAAAGCATGAATTTGATGTAGTCCTGATAATATGCTCTTGCATTGCCAAATTCAACTTCAACTTGAATCCTTTCTTTTCTGTAATCACACTTCAAGTCAAGTTCAGGAATAGCTTTGATCTCCCTCCGCCATTCATGCTTTGAAAACTCACTTTCGATTTCTCGGTTGTAGAACGATTGGCCTTCATCCACCTTGAAACTGATTCCGCTGATTATTCTTTCGACTTCGCCAAAGGCTGCATCTCCTCTTAAAGCGGTTTCATCGGCCTTGTGATACATGGAATCTGCAACATACAGCTTCGCATTATGGGCCATGTCAATAGTAATGGGAGTCAACTTGAAAATATTGGGGGCTACTTTCTGAAATTCCAGGAATTCGCCAATTCTGCCCTTCTTCGTTTGCCCAAAAACATCATTCAACCAGTCCACGAAAGATGCTTGAGTTTTATTAGTATATTTGATCTGGACGTGTTTTCTGACATTGTCCAGTCTTCTAAGAACGACCGTCACTGACCGGTTATTACCATATGAGAGGATAATCTCCCTCTTCTTACCTGACTCAGGACTCTCGAAAAAACTCTCAAAATTCTTATGTATAGATATTCCTTCTTTGAGGGTTGATTTTCCGATTAGATGTTTAAACGTTATTGTCATATAAACTAAAGCCTTCTTTTAAAGGTCCCTTAAAAGCGATTAATAAGGTCGGATAATAGCTCCTCAACGCAGTTATGTTTTCTTTCTTAAAACAATCGACGAACCTGAATCGAATCTCAGGTGTGGGGGATTGCCCGGTGTCCGGGTTTCTAATGCCTGTGAGTTTTGGCTCACATTTTAAAAGATGATCCCCTCTTCGATTTCGGATGTGCTGAATATATGAAAAAGGGAGTATTATGTCAAGGAAAATTGACCACAAGATGTCGTTGTAATGGTTAAGGATTGCGAAAACAACCCTAGCGATGACTGAGTGGTTTCAAGGAATTAAACGTCAGATCAATTATCGTTCAGGAAATGTCAGAAAATTCTTTCTTCTTCGCTATCCATTTCAGAGGCAATCCTCTCAAAGTCACTGTCCGCATGTAAAATTCGCGCTCTTTTATAGGCTGCCGCAGCAATGAGGAGATCGGTGGTAGAAACAGACTTCCCCTTTCTGACTAATAAGAAGCCCCACTTTGAAGCCCTCTGGATCACAACCTCATCGATAGGAATCTGTGGAAGGGAGGATAGGGATTCCTGAAGGGATTGAAAGTCTTTTTCGTTTTTTGCACCTGTCAATATCTCGACCGTGACGATTCCGCAAGAGATCGCCTCTTCTTTCTGAAGAACTCCTCGAACCCTCTCCTTAACCTCTCGCGATCCTTTGGGCCGGAGATACTCAATCCATGCTGAGCTATCGATGAGGAACATCTCTTCTCCTTCTCCTGATGAATTCATCGAGGTCGAAAGAAAGTTCAATTTTCCCCTCCAGATCGATTAACCTTTTCGCCTTTCTCCGATGAACAAATTCTTCAAGCGCTTTTTCGACAGCCTCTTTCTTTGTTTTGACACCGGACAAAGCTTTCACCTCTTCTAACAATTCCTCCCTGATTGCCAAAGTTGTCCTCATATATGCCTCCAAAAGCATCTCTCGGATACATCTTGTCATATGTCAATAAGGAAGTCAATGAATGCGTACCACAAGGGAAATTAGCCACAAGATATTATTGTAATGATTAAGGTTTGTTTACCATCCTTTAACCCCAATAAGTCAACAAAACTGGCTGGTTCAGACCAAGAGGGATAGCAATCTTTCAACACTGACGAGCCAGGTGTGGTTCGGATGTCTCTCAAGGACTCCTCTCTTGTCAACCACCTGAACCCCCAGGGTCGGATTGGGAAACCAACTCTGGCGGTGGCTTAGAGAGCGTGACAACTGAGTCTCTCCCGATTTTACCTCGACAGCCAAAACGGGGGTATGATCCAAAGTGATAATAAAATCGATCTCTTTTTTATCAATGGTTCTGATATAATTTAGTTGGTAAATGCCGTGGCCCATATCCGTCATGGCCAGACAGGTCCGATATAAACAGGTCGCCACCATGTTTTCCAACCTCGCCGGCCCCTCAGGAGCATAGCACCAGTCCAGGAAATACCATTTCTTTTCTCTTCTCAGCCCCCGCGAGACCTTCCTCGTCCACGGGGAGACAGGAAAAATGAGATACAGTCTTCTCAATTGCTCCAACCAGCTCTTAACCGTGGTGTGAGCAACTTCCAGTTCCGTTGCGAGGTTGGCCATCGAAAGGGGAGCCGCGATTCTTGGTGAAAGAAGGAACAGCAGATGCTCGATCTTGTCAAGCTCCAGGACCCTGCTGATGTCTTTAAGATCCTGCCTCACAACCAGACTGAAATAATCCTGATGCCATTTTCGGCTGAATCGCTCATTCTGTCTGAGAAAGGGTTCCGGAAAAGGCCCGAACTCCAGAAGCCCCCGGTAGGCCTCCTCGTTCTCTGGCGGAAGAGAGCCTACAATCCTTTCCTCAAATTCCTGAAATAACCTCGGAAGTGTCTTCTTCTCAAGAAAGCAGGAAATCCGCCTTACTCCGGCAATCTCGCCCAGGTTAAAGGGCATCATGTGAAAAAGGCTGTATCGGCCAACAAGCGAGTCTCCTGAGCGCCGGAATAAATCGAGACGGGCGCTCCCCGTAATCAAGAACCGAAACTCATCGCCGAAGACATCATAGGCTCCTTTGAGAATATCCCGCCATTGGTTCCGTTTGTGGATTTCATCAAAAACAATCCAGGGGTCCTTGATCCCAAGGGATCGGGCCTGAGACTCGAAGAACCGGCTATTTCCCAGATAAGCCTTTCGTGTCAAAATATCATCCCAGTTGAAATAGAGAGAGGAACATCCTTTCTGTTCCAGCCAATGTCGTGCAAGCATCGTCTTTCCCACTTGCCTCGGACCAGCCAGAAAGACCATATGCCTGCCTGTCAACTGTTCGTCGAATGCGTAGCTTTCGATGGATCTCGGTATATATTTTTTTGATTGCATACACTCATCTTATCGCGATATTCTGAGTGTGTCAAATCATTTTATCATAATCCATTCAACCATAAAAAAACCCTATTCGTCAAGGACATAGGGGCTTTTCTACACGTTGAATTCTTGATTTGGGTGCGCCCTGGCAGGGCGCACCCAATAAAAACGCTCCTGTACCCAATCGAATACAGGAGCTTTCATTGAGACTTCTGAGACTTCAATGTCTATTCGCTTTTTTCTTCTTCTCCTTTTTTCTTGGGTCTCTCTTTGGCAGATTCTCTCTTGCCCTCTTTCTTCTCCCCCTTTTCTCCCTTTTCTTTCCTTTTGGGGGTCATTTTTTTGAGGGCTTCCTTCGCCTTCGTAACGGTCGATTTCTTCGTCTTCTCCGGAGGAGCGTAGGTGGTCAGCTCAACGAGAGAGAGAGGGGCGGCGTCCCCTAATCGCCGTCCCATCTTCAGGACGCGCGTATAACCTCCCGCCCGGTCCTTAAACCGAGGGGCAATCTCATCAAAGAGTTTCTTCACGACATCTCGGTCTCGAAGAAGATCAAAGGCCCTTCTTCGGGCAGCAAGATCTCCCTGCTTTCCAAGGCTAATGATCCGATCAGCCCAACTCCGGAGCTCTTTTGCCTTAGCCAACGTCGTCTTGATTCGCTCATGGCTAAGCAACGAAACGACCATATTTCGAAACATCAATTCCCGATGTTGGGTATGGCGACTTAATTTTCGGCCCGCAACACGATGCCTCATCCATTCCTCCTATCCCGTCGTTCCCGCTTTCATCTCTTCTTCCGACTTCCCGGGAGGCCAATGCTCCAATCTCATCCCTAAGCCGAGGCCCATCTGGGACAAGAGGTCCTTAATCTCATTCAGGGATTTTCGTCCGAAATTCTTCGTCGCCAGGATCTCTGCCTCTGTTTTCTGAACCAGATCTCCGATCAGTTTGATATTGGCATGTTTCAGACAGTTGGCCGAACGGACGGAGAGCTCGAGTTCATCGACACTTCGAAAGAGATTCTCATTCAGTTTTTCACTCTCTTCGGGTTCTCTGGAGGTCTCAACCTCCTCCTCTTGTTCATCAAAAGTGATAAAGAAGGAGAGTTGATCCTTCAGGATCTTTGCGGCATAGGCAACCGCCTCCTCAGGGCCCAAGCTCCCATCCGTCCAGACTTCCAAGGTCAATTTATCATAATCGGTTCTCTGACCCACCCGGGCATTGGTGACCGTATAGTTGACTTTCTTGATCGGTGAGAAGATGGCATCAATAGGAACGGTCCCGATGGATTGATCTTCCTCCTTGTTTCTCTCCGCCGGAACGTAGCCTCGACCGGTCTTGACCACCATTTCCATCGACAGCTTACTATCTTTCGAAAGAGTGGCGATGTGATGCTCCGGGTTCAGGATTTCTACGGCATCCCCCGTGATAAAATCGCCTGCCTTAATCTCCCTGGCCCCTTCCGCCTTGACGCGAATTGTTTTCGGGCCTTCGGTATGAAGTTTCAGCCTGACCTCCTTGAGGTTGAGAATGATCTCGGTGCCATCCTCCTTCACCCCGGGAATCGTTGAAAACTCGTGAAGAACTCCATCAATTTTAACCGAGACAATCGCAGCTCCCTGCAGGGAGGATAGGAGGATCCGTCGGAGAGAATTGCCGATCGTAATCCCAAACCCCCTCTCCAGGGGCTCGGCCACGAATTTTCCATAAAAGGGTGTGGATGTTTCCTTCTCAATGTCCAGCCGTTTGGGCCGAATAAGATCTTTCCAATTTTTTTGATGCATACAACCTCCCCTGACTAGAAGGGTTTGAGCCCATTACTTAGAATACAGCTCAACAATCAATTTTTCCTGAATAGGAATGGTAATATCCTCACGGTTGGGCAGGGCCTTCATCTGTCCCTTCATCTGATCCTTGTCCAACTCCAACCACTGAGGAACTCCCCGCCGAGCCACCCCTTCCAAGGCTTCCATGATACGGACGACTTTCTTGCTCTTTTCCCTCAATTCAATCACATCTCCCGGCTTGACAAGATAAGAGGGAACGTTCACCCTCGACTGATTGACCAAGAAGTGATGGTGCAGAACCAGTTGGCGCGCCTCGTTTCTCGAATTGGCAAACCCTAACCGGTAGACGATATTGTCCAGTCTACGTTCAAGAAAGGCCAGGAGGTTCTCGCCGGTGATCCCCTTTTGCTGATCCGCTTTCTTAAAGGTATTCCGGAACTGGTTTTCCAGGAGACCATAGATCCTTCGGACTTTCTGTTTTTCCCGTAACTGGGCTCCGTAATCGGAGAGCTTTTTCCGAGATTGACCGTGCTGCCCTGGCGCGTAGTTCCTGCGATCCACAGCACACTTCTCCGTATAGCACCGCTCTCCTTTAAGAAAGAGTTTGAGATTTTCCCTCCGACACAGACGACAGACCGATTGCGTGTATCTCGCCAATGGTAACCTCCTGTTTTATTTCATAAAACAGATTAGACAGATCTAAACCTTTTTGATTGTTTCTCCATCCGCTTCTCGAGGTAATCGTTCTTAATCTGTTAATCTCCTTTAAGAATCTATGTAATCAGCGACAGCTATACCCTCCTCCGTTTTGGAGGACGACATCCGTTGTGGGGAATGGGTGTAACATCCTTGATAAAATGAACTTTCAGGCCCGCCGCCTGAAGGGATCGGAGGGCAGATTCTCTCCCAGCCCCAGGCCCCTTGACATAGACATCGATCGACCGAAGGCCATGCTCCATCGCTTTTTTTGCGGCATCTTCCGCAGCCATCTGGGCAGCAAAGGGAGTACTTTTTCGAGAGCCCTTAAAGCCCTGAGTCCCTGAACTGGACCAGGTGATCACATTTCCCTCTTTATCTGAAATGGTAATAAGGGTGTTATTGAACGTTGCCTGAATGTGGGCGATGCCTGATTGAATATTCTTCTTAACCTTCTTTTTCTTCGCTCCAGGCCCCTTGGCCATAATGCCTCCTTTACACTATTCCTTCTCTTTCTTCTTTCCCATGACGGCCCGTCGAGGACCCTTCCGAGTCCTCGCATTGGTGTGCGTCCTCTGTCCCCGAGCCGGCAGGGATTTACGATGCCTCAGCCCCCGGTAAGATCCAATGTCCATGAGCCGTTTAATATTGGTGGTGACATCCCGCCGGAGGTCTCCCTCAACTTTATATTCCTGTTCGATCGCCTCTCGCAGCCGCACCACCTCGGTCTCAGTCAGTTTATTCACCTTGATATCTTTGTCAATTCCTGTTTTTTCAAGAATCTTGTTGGAGGAGGGTCTTCCAATCCCATAAATATAGGTGAGGGCGATTTCAACCCTTTTGTCCCTTGGAAGATCGACGCCTGCAATACGTGCCATGATGCTCTCCTTGTTCGCTGCCGAAGGTTAAAGGACCGCTTCGCTCAAGGAAGAAGGCAAGCCATCTCTTGCCTCAACCTCAAGTCCCGTTCCCGAACGGGACGCCCCTCCTGCCCTTAGCGTTCTCAGCCTTGTCTCTGTTTATGTTTGGGGTTCTCACAGATCACGCGAATGACTCCTTTGCGCTTGACGATCTTACACTTATCACAAATCTTTTTTACTGAAGCCCTTACCTTCACGGTTCCTATTTCTCCCGAAAGACAATCCTTCCCCGGGTAAGGTCATAAGGGGACAGCTCAACCGTCACTTTATCCCCGGGGAGGATCTTGATGAAATGCATCCTCATCTTTCCAGAAATATGGGCCAGCACCTTATGCCCATTCTCCAGTTCCACCCGAAACATGGCATTGGGGAGGGTCTCCAAAACCTTTCCCTCAACCGTGATCGCCTCTTCTTTCGGCATAACTTCCCCAATTAAATAATCAATGATCAATTGGCAATTAGCAGTCAGCAATGATCAGCGTAAAGAAGAATTGATAACATCAAAACGAAACCCCTTTACATTTGTATCTACTCTCATTGATTCTTTTGCTTTGCTAACTGTTCATTTGCATTGTTAATTGACTATTGGCCATTGATCATTGACTAATTTTATCCCCGCCTGCCCTTCAGCCGGCCTTTCTTCATCAATCCCTCGTAATGCCGGGTCAGCATATGGGCTTCAATCTGTTGAACTGTATCCAAGGCCACTCCGACCACGATCAGCAGCGCAGTCCCTCCGAAATAGAAGGGGACATTAAATCTTCGGATCAGAATGGTGGGCAGTACACAGATGACCGAGACATAGATGGCCCCGCCCAGAGTGATTCGAGTGAGCACCTTATCAATATACTCTGCGGTCTTTTGCCCCGGCCGGATACCCGGGATGTAGCCACCAAATTTTTTCATGTTTTCGGCAACATCCGTCGGATTAAACGTCACCGCAGTGTAAAAATAGCAAAAGAAGATGATAAATCCCACATAAAGAAGATTGTACAGAAGAGCCCCCGGACCCAAGCTATTGAGAAGCGATTGAACCCACGGATGGGAATCCAGCCAGGGTTTAGGCACAAAGTTGGCAATGGTCAAGGGGAACATCAGGATTGACGATGCAAAGATCGGAGGGATAACCCCCGAGGTATTCAGT
>DATIGG010000540.1:0-3347 GCA_035454825.1 Thermodesulfobacteriota bacterium
AAACTATCTTTGTTGCATTAGTTTTCGAGCACTATCTTGAAAACCTTTACGACTGTTTCAATCATCCCCTGGAAGTTGACTTATTTATACCAAAAATCAAATTTTATAGCAATTTTCAGATGGGTCCACCCCTTGAGTCAGACATCAGACCATGGACTACAGATCTCAGGGTGAAGAGGATTAAATCACAAAGCCTGAAGTTCAGAGGCCGAATTGGAGGAATTAATAATGGAAAGGAACAGGAAATCCGTTGAGGAACCCTTCAAGATGTCTCTGAATAGACTTTAAATCGTTTGAATGAACAGGAGCAGGGTGAAGCCGATCATGACAACGGTTGTGGTCCAGGCGATGAGATTAAAGACCGGGCCATTCCGATAACCCATCATCAACTTCTTGTCATTGATCAGGAGAAGCATGAAGATGAGGACAGCGGGAAGAACCATTCCGTTAATGACCTGGGAGAAGTACATGATCGGGATCAAAGGCAGGTCGGGATAAAGGATGATCCCTGCCCCGAGGAAGATCATCAGAGAGTAGAATCCGTAAAATTGGGGGGCCTCCACGAATTTCTTGTCAATCCCCACCTCCCAACCCAATCCTTCACAGATGAGATAAGTGGTCGATAAAGGAAGGATCGAGGCTGCAAATAGCGAGGCATTGACCAACCCGAAGGCAAAGAGATAGGTACAATATTTTCCAGCCAGGGGGGCAAGAGAAAGGGCTGCATCTTTGGCTGTCTCAATCCGCACCCCATTTTTGAAGAGGGTCTCGGCGCACACAAGGATAATGAAGAAAGCAACCACATGGACAACGACGGATCCCATAATGACGTCAAACCTTGCAAACTTGTACTCTTCGAGTTTGATCCCTTTCTCCACAATCGATGCCTGAAGATAGAACTGCATCCAAGGGGCAATCGTCGTCCCCACCAGACCAATGACCATAGTCATCTCTGAAGGATCAAGGCTCATCTGAGGATGAAGAAACTGCTGGATGACCTCACCCCAGTCCGGTTTCACGATGATTCCAGTGATGATGTAGGAGACGTAGAAAACGCAAGCCACCAGAAAAACCTTCTCAACGACCCGGTAGGTTCCTTTCACTACCATCCACCAGACCAAGAAGGCGCTGAGAGGCACAGCGATGAACTTATGGACTCCAAAGACCTCCATGCCTGCGGCCACCCCTGCAAATTCAGAGATGACGTTGCCCATATTGGTTAGAAACATCCCCACCATCAGATAGAAGGTGATTTTGGCTCCAAATTTCTCGCGGATGAGATCGGAGAGCCCTTTTCCTGTAACGACCCCCATGCGGGCACACATCTCTTGGATCACGATCAGAGCGATCATGATGGGAACAAGAGACCAGACGAGTTTAAGACCGAACACGGCACCGGCGAGGGAGTAGGTGGTGATGCCGCCGGCATCATTATCCACATTGGAGGTGATGATGCCCGGACCCATGAGGATGAAGAAAAGCCCGATCGTCCTCCAGAGAGAGCGACCCGAATTCGAGGCCAATTTTTTGTAAGAGTTCTCCATCCTCATCCTGCATCGGGTGCCAAGACCTCTAAGATACTCCGGAAACTGATCACTCCTCGAAGGTGATTCTCCTCGTCCACCACGGGCACGGCCCTAAATCCATATTTTGCAAAGGCCTCAACGACTTCCTTCTGATGGTCATCGAGTTTGGCACTCACCACCCGGGGAGCGAGAAGCTCGGAGAGAAGTTGATGGGGTTGGGCTGTCAGGAGATCTCGAATGCTCACGACCCCCTGAAGCACTTCTTCGTTATCGACGACATAGACATAATCAATAATGTCCAAATCCGGAGACTCGGCCCGGAGGCGGGCCATGGCGCTCTCAATCGCCACGTCACCGGCTAACTGGAGATACGCCGTGGTCATCAACCCTCCTGCGGTTTCTTCAGGATGAACCAGGAGTTCTCTCAAATCCTCTGCTTTTTCCTGTTCCATCCCTTCCAGAATCTTTTCCGCCTTTTCTTCAGTAAGGTCTCCCAGGAGGTCCGCAGCATCGCTGGGCGACATCTCCTCGACAATGTCAGAGGCCTTCTCCACCGGGATCGTTTCGATGATGGACTTTTGGATCTTCGGGTCGATCTCCTCCAGAGCATCCGCAGCCGTCTCCGTGTCTAACGCATGAAAGATGGCAGACCTCTCCCGGCTGCCGAGGTCCTCGATGATATCGGCCAAGTCTGCAGGATGGAGATGGGACAACTTCTGCTGGGAGACACTGAGCTGGAGGAGGTTCGAGCCAGAAAGGAGTTGGACATATTTCCACGAAATGAACTGGTTGGGAAGGTCATAGGAGAAGAGCCAGTGGAGAGCCTTATCGACGCCCTTCTCCCATCCCACTCGCCGCATCAGCCCGCGAAATCCAACATCCACGTGGACAAGACGGAGGCGAGAATCCATCCGGAGAAAATGAAGGTCATTGACCCGGACGACCTTGGCTCCGTAAGTATCCACGATCTGCTTATCCATGACCTCTTCCCGCAGAAAAATGTAGTCTTTCTCCGAAAGGGATAACTTCGGCAGGGGCCCTCCATCCTGCACTACAGTCATCCGGGGTTCGATGAAAGCGATCTTCTCCCAGGGAAGAAAAAGCCTCTCCTCTCTTCCCCTGGTCCGGGCAAGAAAACCGATGAGCCTGGGATAAGGTTCTGTTCGCTCGACGGCGAGATCTACAACCTTTCCGACCTTCCTGCCGGAAGGCACGTAGATCTTTTGGTTCAAGAAATGACTGAAGTAATAGAAATCCCTGAGTCCCTGATTCATTTCTTTCCCCAACCTGGCATCGCCAGAACCAAACAACCTCTCCGCTTATTCCCATGTCCCTCGAGAGACTGCGTCACAATTCGCCGGTCGCCCTTCGACGCGCTCAGGACGAATGGCTAAGCAATTGTTTTCTAATGTGCCGTGATCCGTTCGTGGTGAGCCTGTCGAACCATGAATGGACTTGCGACACAGCCTCTCTGGGGAAAGGATACCTTTTTGGTTATAACGATTTCACCAGGGGGTGTCAACCCTTCGACCACCTCAGGATTAACCCTTCGACTTCCCGGTATCATAGGTCAAGTCGAAAGGGTTCTAACCTCCCCTTCCTTCATCTCTTCCAGGGTCCTTTCAATCAAATCCATTCGTTCCGTGATGAGTTCTTCTTGAGGTTGAATCGGCATGAGCAAACATTTCAGATTGAAAAATCCTCCTTTTTCCAAAAGGCGCTGGAATAATTTTTCGATTTCTGAGGGAAGGATCTCCCTCAGGTGAGTGAGCACGCCTCGAAGTTCCGTCTTGTCGTGCCGCTCCATGATATCATGCTCCC
>DATIGG010000541.1:0-7721 GCA_035454825.1 Thermodesulfobacteriota bacterium
AACGGTGCCTCCTTCTCAACCAAGGGGGATGGTATGAATCTTGAGCGGCCAAGGCGCTGGAAGGTAAAGCGTTCACCCCTTGTCCACGCTCTAAACAGAGGAAGCTATCTCTTAGGCCGATGGACAATGGCCGGGTTCAAGGAAGAGGCTCTTCTTGAGGCTGCCCACAGGCGGACGGCCAATGATGAGTTCGGCGATCCGTCCTTCCGTATCCCTCTCGGCATCCTCCTCAACTCTTTGGAGACTGAGGCACAGCTTAATTTCATGGGGTATCTGGCCACCAAATATGACCTGATCCGCCTCCTCGCCAACCGGATACGAATGGAAGAGGACCGGAAGCGGAATCCAGAAATCGTCGAAGAGAAGATATGCCGACCGATCTTCATCACTGGATTGCCTCGGACTGGAACTACCTTCCTCCACAGCCTCCTGGGTCTCGACCCGGCTTCCCGAGTTCCCTTGACCTGGGAGACGCTGTATCCTTCGCCGCCCCCTGAGGTCCCCACCTATTATACGGATCGGCGCATCAGTCTTGTTGATGGCCAGATTCGCTGGTTCCATCGAATGGTGAAAGGGTTCGACCGAATTCACCCGGTCGGGGCGTGCCTTCCAGAGGAGTGCTTGGTCATTTTCAGCCAATCTTTTTTGAGCTATCAATTTGAAACGACGCATCGACTCCCCTCCTATTTGGACTGGCTCGAACGCCAGGACCTCCGCCCTGCCTACGAGGTGCACCGCCGATTCCTCCAGCACCTCCAGTGGCGATGCCGTGGGGAGCGCTGGGTCCTCAAATCACCTGCCCATATCTTTGACTTCGAGGCCATGTTCTCGGTCTATCCCGATGCATGTGTCATTATGACCCACCGGGACCCTATCGAGGTGACGGCGTCGAACGCAAGTTTGACAGCGACTCTTCGGAGCGCCTTCAGCGACGATGTTGATCCCTTTGAGGTCGGGCCGGAGTGCAGCAGGAGATGGGCGGAAGGGATTGGAAGGGCCATTCGCTCGCGCGACCGTGGATGTGCAAGTGCAGAACGATTCCTGGACCTTTACTATACCGACCTGATGGCAGATCCTGTGGGTTCGGTACGAAAGGTCTACGCCCGATTTGATCTTCCATTTCCCGCAGGGCTGGCGGAGAGAATCCTTGAGTTCCAAAACCGAAATCCGCAGGGCCGGTTCGGGAGACACCGATACACGCTGGAAGAGTTTGGCTTGGATCTGGAGGAGGAGAAGAGGCTTTACGCCACCTACCGAGAACGTTTTCGACTTTGAAACAAGGGACCCCGGACAGCTCAGACTAAAGGGTGGGAAGTCTGTCTTCGTGATCGAAGGTTAACGCGCTTGCTGTAGAAATGGGCATGGATGTGTGGAGAAACGCCACTCCGGCATGCAGGCCAGTGCAAGCCGCTCTTCAGGGCCTCAGACGGTGGCCGATTTGACATCTTAAGGGAAGGGGAGGAGATCACCCAAAGTGAACTCCGGCAGGTATCGCGAACGTAAGTGAAGATAAGGAGCTGAAAAGAACTACCCTTTATCCCTAATATCGCGGTAGAAAAGCTCACTGCCAAGATCGCCAGAGTAGAATCAAGAGAAAATAAATAGAGCCATAAAAAGTTTTCCGCTATTGTTTTCTGTCCAATATTTCATTATCATAATTTTTGTCCCTAATTGGCTTCTTGGAATTCTCATCCATGTTTAAACAGACTCGAACCTGCCGAACACCTCTTCTTGAACGGTGGACAGGCTTTATCGGCCATCATCCCATCCTTGTCCTTCTTTTCTCTTTCCTTACAACGGTCGCTGTGCTGACCTTTACGGTGAGCCATTTTCGGATTGATACCGACATGAACGACATGATTTCCGAGAGACTCCCCTATCGCAAGTTGGAGAAAGAATTTGACAGAGCCTTTCCCCAACTGGGAAATACGATTCTGGTGGTTTTGGATGGCCAAACGCCTGAGGCAGTGCGTCTTGAAACTGAAAACATGGCCATCCGCCTGAGAGAGGAGACACGGTCGTTTAAGAAAGTCTATACTCCCGGGAGCGGAAAATTCTTCGAAGAAAATGGTCTTCTCTATCTTAGC
The DNA here is from genome assembly GCA_035454825.1 of Thermodesulfobacteriota bacterium. GTDB lineage: Bacteria > Desulfobacterota > BSN033 > BSN033 > UBA1163 > DATIGG01. Next base: position 2,088 of record DATIGG010000541.1, read on the forward strand.
GTGAAAGAATTGGAAGATCTTTCTGACAGTCTGGCAGGGGCTCAACCCTTGCTCGGGCTCATTTCAAAGGACTTCAGCCTCCGCGGTCTCTTCTCCGTTGCCGAAAAGATTGTAGGCCAGAAAGAAGATGGGGAGCAGAAAGAAAAACTTACTCCTTTTTTTGATCGCCTCGCCCGGGCGATCGAAGGCGCTGTTTCGAATCGACGTTATGAATTCTCCTGGCACGACCTCATGATGGGCAAAGAAGCCAGGAGTGACATGAGACGGAAATTTATTATCGTTGAACCGGCATCCAAAGACGACCAATTCCCCGAACAAGAAACTGCGATCGAAGCAGTCTACCGTATCAGGAATGAGTTGGCCCCTCAAAGAACCGACAGGGTGACCGTGCGGGTGACCGGGGATATTGCCCTGAATCATGAGAACCTCCTGACGGTGCGAAAAGGAATGGGAATGACAACTCTCATCTCTTTCCTTCTTGTTTCCGTTGCCCTTGTCATCGGGGTCGGGTCTGGCAGGCTTTTCCTCGCCAGCCTTCTCACGCTACTGGTAGGTCTGATCTGCACTTTTGGATTTGCCATCGCTGTCATTGGTTATCTGAATCTGATTTCCGTCACGTTTACTGTCCTCTTCATTGGCATCGGCATTGACTACGGCATCCAGTTCTGCCTTCGCTATCGGGAGGAGATGGCATCGGGTCTCGAACATCATGATGCCCTCATCCAAACGGCCAAAGGGCTGGGAGTGAGTCTTCGTCTTTGCACGGTCGCGGCAGCCCTCGGTTTTTACTCCTTCCTTCCAACGGCCTATGTCGGTGTTTCCGAACTTGGTTTGATAGCCGGTACAGGGATGTTTATCAATCTGTTCGCTACACTCACAGTCCTGCCCGCCCTTCTCACACTGATGCCCCTTACCAGAGATCATCTGAAGGAATTCACGGGCGGAAGAACTTTTTACCTGTTACCGTACCGGTATGGAAGAACCATTCGGATTGCGGCAATTATCACGGGGATTGGAGCAATCTTGTTTATCCCGGGACTCTCCTTCGACTATAATCCCCTTAATCTCTACAATCCGGATTCTGAGGCGGTCTCGACCATCAGGGAACTATTTGAGGATGAACGAATCTCTCCCTGGACGCTCTCCATACTTTTGAAAAATGAAAAAGAAGCCCTGGAGTGTGCGGATAGGCTTAAAGGTCTCAAAGAGGTCAAAGGGGCCATCACGCTCGCCGATTTTGTCCCTAAAGATCAATCGAGGAAACTCGCTGTTATTTCAGACATTGCCCTTTTTATGCCTCCGGAACTTGGAAATTTGAAACCAGAAAAGGCGAGTTACGAGGAGGAATTGGCGTCCTCAAGGGGGTTTGGAAGGGCCCTTAAGAATTCCCTTGTACAGAATCCAGAAGACGGGGGTGAGTACGGAGCTTCTATCAAACGACTCTCTCTTGCTATGGAAGGATTTACAAAAAGCCTCGACGATCCTGAAGTAGGCAAACAAACATTGGAAAGGCTTGAGAAGAGCCTCCTTTCCAGTTTGCCGGTCTTCTTTAGAGACCTTACGGCTTTGCTGCGAGCCCGTAAGGTTACGGAATCGGATTTGCCACAGGAACTCCAAAGTCAATATGTAAGCCCCGGAGGAATCTATCGTGTCGAGGTCATTCCGAGCGGTAACCTCATGGATACAAACACATTGAAGCGGTTCGTTAATGCGGTGACTGCCGCAGCCCCCAGTGCCATTGGGACTCCTTTAACCATTCGAGAGGCGGGAAAGGCAGTGTTTCATTCCTTCCTGCAAGCCGTTGTCTATGCTCTCATTGCAATCACGATTTACCTGCTCATCGAGCTTAAGAGCCTGTCTGATACCGTGCTTATTCTCCTGCCCATTACCCTTTCATTGATATTGACAGGAGCAGCCTCTGTTATCCTTGGCATCCCGTTTAATTTTGCAAACGTGATCGTGATCCCCCTTCTTATCGGTAGTGGAGTGGAGGGCACCTATATGATCCACCGTTTCAGAAAGGAGCCTCCTTCGGATAGCAGTATCCTCAAAACCAGTACCGCACGGGCCTTATTCTTCAGCGCTGCTACCACCATTTTGAGCTTCAGTACCCTCTCTTTCTCCTCCCACCGGGGCATGGCCACCATGGGAAAGCTTCTTACAGTCTGTATCGGTTCCCTCTTGATCACGACGCTTATTTTGCTCCCCGCGTTACTATCTACGAAGAATCCCAGAAAGAACCCTGGAGCTTGAGGATTCTTGCGTTCCCCTAAATACCGCCTCTTGAGGCGCTACGGTACAAGCAGGTTGCTCCCAGCCAAACATGCTGCGGACGCTAAAGAGAGATGGGCGACGCGAAAGTTGTGGCCAAGGCGAATCAATGTAAATAGGTCCATGGGACGTCTCAACAATTCTTTTAGGAACCTGAAGAACCTCAATTGTCCGAACTCATCAATCGCGGATAGGACACTCCTGGGAATAATCATGCCAGCAGGATCTACAATGGCGCGAATGGCCACAAAAGGGACTCCACTGTCATGGGCCACCGCAGCGACGGCAGCGCTCTCCATATCCACTGCGACAGCCCCCGTCCTTTTGAAAAGGGCTGTTTTCTCTGCGGAACTCGTTAAAACTTCAGGGCTTTCCACCAAAGGACCTCTATGAAAATAAATATGGGCTTTGAGTCGTTTGCACAAGCGTTCGTGCCATTCACGATCAGCAGAGTAAACGCCCCCGTTTGCTGCAAGGATCTTCTGTGGAAGAATGAGCGTCCCAGGTGGCAACTCTGGGATGAGCCCGCCTGCGCTTCCCCAGCTGACCAGGGCCTCTGCATCATTCTGAAGCAATTTGCCTCCGGCCAGCCGAGCGCTCTTTGAGCCTGTACCGGAGAGCTGAACAAGTGGGCCTTCGGGAAGATGGATCAATTGGCCCTGGGTTACGGTCTGTTTGGTCAGGCTTCGGGCTTCGGCGGTCATCGCCACAATGATACCAAGGCGTTTCAATCTAAATTTTTACTCCGTAAATTGCGATATCGCGACAGAGCCCAAAGGGGGAAGTATTTTGAATAACCGTGGTACCTCAAATAGAAGACCCGTGGAAACCCGGGGGCAGTAAACCGGTCGTCTCTCCACAATCCATCGGCCAGTTGTGTGCGAAGAAGATATTGTGCCCCCCTGAACACTTCAGGTGAATTGACCTCCCCAGCGGCCATGAGACCAAGCATCGCCCAGGCAGTCTGGAAGGAGGTGCTCTCGCAGCCTTGACCAGCCTTCTCGGGATCGTAGTAAGTATCACAATCCTCTCCCCAGCCGCCATCGGGTCGCTGGATCCGTTTCAACCAGCTCACAGCGGCCTGAATGTGGGGTTGGCCAGGGTGATCCCCTGCCTTCTCCAAAGCAACCAGGACTGACCAGGTGCCGTAAATGTAATTGGTGCCCCAGCGACCAAACCAGGAACCATTCTGTTCTTGTTCTTTACGGAGATAATCAATGCATGAGGTCAATTCCTGATCGCGATGGCCGACCTCGACAAGGAGGGTGGCGCAGCGAGCACTCACATCGCTGGTCGGAGGATCGAGGAGAGCCCCGTGATCAGCAAAAGGGATCTCGTTGAGACAATAATGGGTGTTGTCAGAATCAAAGGAAGCAAAACCGCCATTCTTTGACTGCATGCCGCAGATCCACCCGGTAGCCCGTTGAACCGCCTCCCGATAGCGCTCGGCTTGTACCAGATGCATTACGCAGGCGACCACAGCCGTGTCATCCAGGTCCGGGTAGTAGGAGTTGTTGAACTGAAAGGGCCAGCCGCCGCCTTGGAGTTCAGGGTGGTGCTCACGCCAATCACCGGGCTCGTCAACCAGTTGCCGGTCCCTGAGCCAATCCAAGGCTCGAAGGATAGGATCTTCTGCCTTGCCACTTCTCTCCTCTTGAAGGGCCAGGCAGGCCAGGGCAGTATCCCAGACTGGCGATACACATGGCTGGCAATAGGCGGACCCATCCCTGGCGATGAGAAGGTTCTTCAGCGCCTGCTTGGTCGCTATCCGGTATGGATGACCAGAAGGATATCCCAGGCAGTCCAGTGCCTCGTGAGCATTCACCATGGCTGGAAAGATAGCACCAAGGCCGTCGGTACCGTTGAGCCGTGCGAGAAACCATGCCTTGGCCTTCTTCACAGCGTGTCGGCGGATCGATTTAGGGATCAAGGGCTCGATAAGATGTGCAAACCGGTCAAATAGGAGGAAGAGATAGTTAAGGTGGGAGCGGACGGGAAAGTACTTTTTTTCCGTCTCAGGCGGAGTGGTGAATAATTCCCGAACGTTTACCCGTTTCGGATTTTTAGCTCTCGGTTTTAAACTGCATAAAATGGTCAGCGGGATTGCCACTGTTCGCGACCAGTAAGACACCTTGCTGATATGGAAAGGGAACCAGCGGGGCAACAGGATGAGCTCAACGGGTATGAATGGAACGCCACGCCAAGGAATTTGATTGAAAAGGGCAAGGGTGATGCGGGTGAACACGTTGCAGCGGGCTGCGCCACCATAATTCAGAATGGCTTTCTGAGCTTTCACCATGTGGGGTGCTTCGGGCCTGTCCCCTGCTAACTTCAAGGCATAGTAAGCCTTTACGGAACAGCTCATGTCGAATTTGCCGCCATGAAAGAGTGGCCAGCCGCCATGGTCAGACTGATGGGCACGTAGATAGACTGCGAGCTTGGCCTGAATATCCTCATCGATTTCATCCATGTAGTGCATCATTAAGATGTATTCAGCCGGAATAGTACAGTCGGCCTCGAGCTCAAAGCACCAGTAGCCATCAGGGTGCTGAAGATTGAGAAGTGTTTCGCGGGCCCTGATAATCGCCTGTTCAAGGTTTACGTCAAACAGTAATTGACCAAATTGGTCCAAGGATTGTGCTAAGTATTCACTTTCAATAGTCCTTCTCATTATTCTATTCTCTCGAATTGGATGGATGATTTTGAGGTTTATTATAATAGACTATCACGCGTTTTCCAACCACGCAACAGATTTTCTGCCGGGTCTGTTTTTCAGGATTTTTATGCTATAATTCTACATAATTGGTTGGAACCTACGTCACCGGGTTTGCAAATCAAGATTGAGATAGATTATGAAGAGGGGAGAACGCAAGAGGAAAAGATGGTTGAATGTTGGGCTCTCGTAATGCGTTGAAGGTGGATCCATGAAGGTGATACTGGCTCAACCGCGCGGGTTTTGTGCGGGAGTGGTTCGGGCAATCAAGATTGTCGAACGGGCTCTTAAGAAATATGGAACTCCCGTTTATGTCCTACATGAGATTGTCCACAACCGACATGTTGTCGAGGATCTAAGAAACCGAGGAGCTCATTTCATTGAAAGCCTCGTCGAAGTGCCTCTTGGGGCTGTTACCATCTTTAGCGCCCATGGTGTACCGACCGGTGTGGTGAAGCAAGCGCAAGAGAGAAATCTCCAGATCATCGATGCCACCTGTCCCTTGGTCACTAAAGTTCATCTGGAGGCCCAGCGTTACAGCCGGCAGGGATTTGAAGTCATTATCATTGGTCACCCTGGCCATCCAGAGGTAGAGGGGACTCGAGGCCGTGTAGAAGGAACTGTGCATGTGATCCCGAACAGCGCTAAAG
>DATIGG010000542.1:0-5424 GCA_035454825.1 Thermodesulfobacteriota bacterium
GCAGCCCCGCTGAAAAACGGGGCCGAAATGATACACCACACAAAACTTGTGTCGTCGTGTATGATAAGGAACCGATGGCTGTTTTAGAAGGAAAAACCGTTTTAAAATTGTTTGGAGCCTTGGCTGCGGTCGACCGGGTGAACTTCCATCTCCAGCAGAGTGAGATTCTCGGTCTCATCGGCCCTAATGGTGCGGGGAAAACAACCCTGGTCAACTTGGTTACAGGAGTCTATCCCCTCACCCGTGGTGAAGTCCTGTTTGAGAAGAAGAAGATCGATGGATTGAAACCTGCCGTGATCGCCCGCATGGGAATTGCCAGGACCTTTCAGATTGTAAAACCCTTCCCGGGGATGACGGTTCGCGAAAATGTTGTGATTGGCTCCCTCTTTGGAAAGAGCGGGACTCAAAGGAACACAAAGATAGCCTTTCAGGAGGCAGATCGCTGGATCGAGTTTGTGCATCTCCAAGATTACAGAAATGCCTCTGTGGATCAGATCAACATTTCTTTCCGTAAACGAATGGACCTGGCAAAGGCACTCGCCATGGAACCCAAAGTCTTGATGCTGGATGAGGTCATGGCCGGGCTCAACACCAAGGATATTGAAGAAACGATGGCTCTGGTCACACGAATCAATCAAGAACTGAAGATCACCCTTCTGGTCATCGAACATGTGATGAAGGCCGTCATGTCTCTCTGCCATCGGGTCATCGTGCTCCATCACGGAAGAAAGATTGCTGATGGGACTCCTCAGGAGATCGTTCGGGATGACCGGGTTATCGAGGCCTACTTAGGCGAGAGATATGCAAAGGCCCGCCGGGGGGCAGGATAAGATGCTTCTTGAAACCCGCAGACTCAGCATTGGGTATGGAGACATCCAGGTCCTCTGGGACATCCATCTCAAGATTGACGAAAGTGAGGTGATTGCCCTTGCCGGGTCCAATGGGGCAGGGAAAACAACCCTGCTGAAAGGCCTCATTGGCGTGCTAAAACCCCTCTCAGGAGAGATCCTGTTCGAGGACAAAGATATCTCATCCCTGCGACCTTATCAACGGGTTCCCTTGGGTATCTCCCTGGTCCCGGAAGGCAGGGAGCTCTTCTACTGGATGGGGGTTCAAGAAAACATCCTGATGGGAGCCTACTCTCGATTGGATGCAGAGAGCACCCAGAAAGACCTGGACTGGATCTATAATCTCTTCCCGATCCTGGAGGAGCGAAGAAATCAGCAGGCAGGAACCCTCTCTGGAGGGGAGCAGCAGATGTGTGCGATCGCCCGTGGGTTGATGGCGAACCCCAAGCTTCTCCTGCTGGATGAGCTCTCATTGGGCTTGGCACCGGTGATGGTTGACCGGCTGGTCCAAGCCATTCGAGAGATTCACCGTTTGAGAAAGATTTCAATCTTTCTCGTAGAGCAGGATGTCCAGACCGCTTTTGAGCTGGCCAGCCGGGGATATGTGATTGAGACCGGAAGGATTATTGCAGACGATACGTCACAGAACCTGCTTCAGGATAACCGAATAAGAGAAGCATATTTAGGAATTTGAAAAACCCCTCGCCGCGGGAGAGGACGGGTTACAGACACCTAACACTTCATTAAGAAAAGGAGGAAAAGGTTATGAAAAAGTCCTGCACGTTTTTTTTAACACTCTTGCTGGTAGCAGTTTTTGGAATTGGGTCGGCGTTGAGCGCCGAAAAAGTCCTCAAACTCGGAGCTTCTGTATGCATTACCGGAAGATTGGCGAAGGAAGGAGGCTACGTCAAGGATGGTTACACCCTCTGGATGGAAGAGGTCAACAAAAAAGGCGGTATCAAGGTGGGGAATGACCGTTATCAAGTGGAGATCGTTTTCTATGATGACAAGAGCGACCCCCAGACAGGGGCAAAACTGACCGAGAAGCTGATCACTGAAGATAAGGTGAAATTCATTCTCGGACCTTATGGAAGCGGAATCACATTGGCCACCAGTGCGATTGGTGAAAAATATAAGGTTCTCACCGTTGCCTGTCAGGCCAATGCAAACAACATTTATGAGAGAGGTTTTAAATACATCATCTCCATTCTTCCCCCTGCCACCTATTATCTTCGGCCTGTGGTGGATCTCTCCCAGAAGTTGAAACCCCAGGCAAAGACGGCTGCAGTCATCTGGGCTGATGACGCCTTTCCTGAATACTGTGGAAAAGGAGCCGCAGATTTCTGCAAAGAGAAAGGGCTGAACGTTGTTTACGCAGGGAAGTACCCCAAAGATGTGAAAGACCTTTCCTCTATTCTCCTTGAAGCCAAAAACAAAAATCCGGATATTCTTTTGGGAGGGACCTATTTCAACGATGGTCTGCTCATTACAAAACAGATGAAGGAGCAAAATTTTGATGTCAAGCTGGTAGGCTTGTCAGTGGGTCCTCAGCTCCCGGCCTTTGTTGAGAATCTCGGGAAAGATGGAGATTATGTCATGGGCTGTGAATGGTGGACTCCCTACTCTCCCTGGAAGGATGATTTCTTCGGCACGGCCATGAATTATGCTGAAATGATGAAGAAACGGTTTGGATATACACCCAGCTACCATCCCACTTCTGCAAGCGTTGCCGGGCTGGTCCTTCAGATGGCGATTGAAAAGGCACAAACGCTCGACGTGGATAAAGTCACGGAGACCCTGCGCAACTTGAAAGTCCAGACCGTCTGGGGACCCATGGCATGGAACCAGGCAGGACAGAACATTGAGATCCACAGTTCCGTGGTTCAAGTCCTCAAGGGGAAGGTCGAGGTGGTCTATCCTTTCGAAGGAAAAACAGCCGACGCGGTTTATCCCTTCATCCCCTGGGGAAAAAGAAAGTAGAAAAATAACCCTCCTTCCCCCCTTAACGCCCCCGTTCCCCCTCTTAAACTGAGAGGGGGGAGGGGAAGTTAAGGGGGGGATAGAGGGGGGTTATTTGAACTTCTTCTTCGGAGGCGGAGCAAACAGCCCCAACTTGCTGTGCTTCAATCCCAAATCGACCATTGCCTCAGCGACCTTCATGGCGACTGCCGTTGGATCGAGGACTTTGACACCAAGCTTTGATTCCAATTCAGGGGCATAGCCTGCCATCCCGGCACAACCCAGAATGATCACTTCTGCACCATCTTCTTTGACGGCTTCCTTTGCAACTTTAAGGACTCTCCTCTTCGTCTTCTTAGGATCAGCCTCTGTCTCTGCCACCGAGAGATCGAGACTTCGAACGGATGCCAGAAAGTGATCCATCCCGCGCGTGTGGACATGTTCTTTCCTCGCGGGAATTCGTTCTTGCCTTGGAGTCATGATTGAAAATCTGGCCCCCAGCATGGCGGCCATATGAAGAGTCGACTCCTCGATTCCAATTACAAGAATTTCGGAAACCTCCTTGGCTGCCTCAAGGCCCGGATCTGAGAAACAGGCCAAAATCACTGCGTCATAGCCTTCCTCATTTGCCCTGGTGACCAGCTCCAGGGTGGGGGGAATAGCATGAGCCTCCTCATAAGCAGACTCGATCGTCTCAGGTCCCTGATCCGGGCATAAAACCGTGAGTTCTGTATCGGGCCGCTTGATCTGCGAAAGCTCCTCACGAATATGGTTCGTCATGCGCTCTGATGTATTTGGATTGATCACCATGATCTTCATGCTTTGAGCCTCTCTTATCCGTGATAGACACTTTAGGATATGACATCCGTAATCATGGCTGATTGAAATGCCAGACTCCAAATGTCAAATCCAATCCCAATCCCGCATTCCAATAGTTCCAAATAGTTCTGGTCCAAATAGTTCTTGACTTCCTTCCGAACTTCTGATAATTTCAAGAAAATCAAACAAAGGAGGTGAGGAGGGGTGTCGAATGTGATTGGAATCATCATTGGGGTCTTACTCATGATCCTGGGACTCATCCTCTTGGTCATATGGTGGCCCATGTTTATCAGGGCATTAATGGCGACCGTCCCGATCCTCCTGATTTTGATCGGCGCCGGTGCTCTCGCTTATTTCATCAGTGAGATCAAGTCGAAAATGGAGGTCTCCCAGGAGAAAATGTCCACTCCGGACGAAAAGAAGTCTGAAGAAAAATAGGACTGAACTAAACCGGAAGTTCATCAAGCGGATTTGAAAAAGCTTTTCAAATCCGCTTTCTATTTTTTTTGCTCCTTCCGTTCCATGGGCTCCATGTGGACAACGACATCGGTGACGCCCAGAAAATCCCTTTTGATCTTATTCTCAATGGCATAGGAGAGGTGGTGTGCCCGATGTATATCCATCTCCGGATCGACCAGGACATGAAGATCGATGTGAATATCGTCGAAACGTCCACGGCTCCTGATCTGGTGGCATTCCTCCATTCCTCTGACGGAACGAACCACCTCTTAGGATACCCCAATTTAATACCGACCAGGGCCGCGATGACAGAAGAAGAGCAGCCGCCACTCCCCAGTTGAAGAGTAAAACCGTAAGCAAGACTGCCCGGATCTTGCGATATCGTTCATCCGTGTCCATTTCCCTGCTGAGTCCAGACCTCCTCCCTCAGTGCTTAATTCTCTCTCCCTCTTTTCTCTCCTGAGTCTGAGGTCTCAAAATATTTCTATGGATAATAATTCCGTTCGGGTCTGTGTCAATGGCTTTTAGATAGTAATGCTCTGCCTTTGCCCCTTCGCCAATTCGTTCATAGCACTCCCCCAGCAGGTTAAGGGCATCTTTGAAGGTGGGCAAAAATTCGATCACCTCCTCCAGGGTGTTAATGGCGGCATAATGCCGACCCAATTTGAGATAACACATTGCCAGCCAGTAATGCCCGTGATAATGCTTCGCATTCAATCGGATTACCTTTTCGTAATAGGGGATAGCGGCATCATACATCCCCTTTCGATAGTAGAGGCCTCCTAAGTTTAAAAAGACAGGGACACTCTTCTGATCCTTTCTGAGGATCTGCTTGTAAACCTTCACAGCCAGATTGATTAGGCCTGACCGCTCAAACGCATTCGCCTTTCCCAGAAGGTAATTGGTCTTCACTTCTTCGAGGGATATATCTTCCAGGATCAGATCTTTAAGGAGAGTCCAGAGCACTGAAACCATATACAAGAGATATTTTAACCCTCTCAAGTTCATCTCTTTCCCTTAGACATTGAATCGAAAATGGATGATGTCACCATCCTGTACCTTGTAATCCTTTCCCTCGGAACGGAGAAGTCCCTTCTCCCTTGCCACGTGTTCTGACCCGCAGGCCATAAAATCGGAGAAGGCGAGGACTTCCGCGCGGATAAAACCCCTCTCCATATCGGTGTGGATCTTTCCTGCAGCCCTGGGAGCGGATGTCCCTTTGGGAACGGTCCACGCCCTGAGCTCCGAGCTGACTGTTGTATAAAACGTGACCAGATTGAGGATCTCGTATCCCACCTGGATCAAGCGGTCCAGACTCGACCCCTCCAGACCCAGTTCC